>JBGTCJ010000219.1:0-15111 GCA_041748895.1 Pirellulaceae bacterium | reverse complement strand
AAGGCACGGGTTGGGGTGCCGCAGCGGATGGCTCGGGCGCGTCGAAGGCGCCAAACGGATCATCACCAGCCGGGGCATCGGCAGCCGGGGCATCGGCAGCGGGCACATCACCAGCCGGGGCGACCGCGCCGTCATCCTCTGGAAACAACGCCCCGAACGGATCGGCATCGTTCTGCAACACCAAACGGTTTTCCCGCGAAAGTCGATCCACGACCTGAGCCGCTGGGTTTTCGGGATCGTATTCCAAGGCCATTTGAGCAACGGCTTGGGCCCCACGGCGATTACCCTGCTGCAGCGCCACTTCGCCGGCCTTCGCAAGCTCTTCCGCACGGATGGCCAACACACGAGCCGCTTCTCGCAGCCACGTCGAACCAGCCGTTGGCAGCGTTAACCCACCGTTCTTCTCCGCAATATTGACCATGCCCGGAAGAAATGCGAAATCCGGATGGCTCGGTTCGATATCGAGCTTACCACTCAGTGCCAAAGCAAATCCGGTCGCCTCGCCAGCGATCCGAAGCTCACCGCCACCGTTTCCGGACAACCGACCGATCAATATGCTATCGCGGTCAACTCGCAGCGGCGGCAGACGAGTCGCCTGGGCCGTCGACAAACCAGCAGGAAACGCCAATTCACTGATCCAAATCGGCGATTGCAATGCCGACGCGATCGCCCGCTTGCCGATCGCTACGGCAACCCCAGGTTGTTGGTCCTGAACCAATTGCAATTCACCGCCCGTTTGGTTCGCAATCGCGGCGAGCAATTCCACGTTTTGGGCTGGCCCAACGGCAATCGCATGAAAAGCAATCTGATCGGCACGCAGTGCATCGGTCAGAACACCGAGTCGACTTTCGTTTCCGGCAAGTTCCAGCGAAGCACCGTCGCCCACGTAGATCAGGCTCGCCGATTCGCCCTCGTCGTGCCCAACCAATGCCGCGCGAGCCACATCGATCGCCGTGGCAAGATTGGTGTTCCCAAGAGGAAGCCGACGACGAAACTGCGAGAGGGCCTCGCTGATGGCCGATTGATCCTGCGCGTCAATCATCCCACTGAGAGGAACCGTTTTGACGTCCGACGCAAAGAACTGGACGCGATCACCGCGACGCAAACCGCTGACCACACCTTCGATGGCTGAGAGTTGGTCCTTGCGGTAGGCACCCACCTGAGTGGCCGATGTATCGATCACAATCACGATCGTCGCGGGTGAATCACCTAGACGCCTGAGCAGCTCTCGGTCTGCCGAAGGCTGAATCGCCGCGGCAAAGTACGCCTCTCCGGACTCGCTTTGGAAGGTCGCCACACGCGATGTCAATTCGATCGACAGGGCGTCTCCGCGCGGTCCTTCAGCCGCGGCGGTCGCCGCGAACATCCACCCACCGAGCGTCGCCACGGCCAAAGATCGCGTCGCGATTCGGAAAACTCGTTGCAGTCGCATCCGATTTTCTCTCCAAAACCTGCGTTCGGAAACGACGACGTGTTCACACGCCGCCGCACACCGAAGCTTTCGAAAATAAGTGATTGGTCGAAACCGTGGGACGAAAAGTCTCCGCCGCGCCACAGTCGGGACCGCCCGAAAACCACGGACCGCACGCGGAGGTTTACTCCAGTCTATTTAGCGAAATAAATTTCGCGAATCAAAACCGTGTGAATCTCGGCGAACGTCCCGCCAACATTAACGATTTTTCTCTCTAGCGAGTGTTGCAAAACGCTACAGTTGCCTGTCACGATGCGCTCCATTTTCGCCACAAACGGACTATCCCGCTAGTCTCGTGCCAACCGAACGGGATGGCACGCGATGGCACGGCGGAAAGCGGGGAAGACGGCCTTCGAGCGCTCCCCAGGATTCCACAACGACGGTTTTTTTAGAAACAGTCATCCAGGTGTCTCGCGATGGCCGACTAAACGTCACAGGTGTCGAATTCGGAACCGCGACGGGTGGGGGGCCACCGGTCGGGCGTCATGCAGTACGGACCCGCCATGCCGCATCGATCGTTTGGGCCAAATCGACGTACCGCGTCGGTGGTCGCCTTCATCACCGTTTTCT
Source organism: Pirellulaceae bacterium (assembly GCA_041748895.1). GTDB lineage: Bacteria > Planctomycetota > Planctomycetia > Pirellulales > Pirellulaceae > UBA6163. The sequence goes on along the minus strand of JBGTCJ010000219.1, from coordinate 13,070 downwards.
GCTTTTCTCCGCAGTCGATGCTTCGAGCCCAGCCGCCGCATCACGTCGGCGGGGGTGCAAGCGATCCACCGTTGGTTGCTCACTCGCTACGCGCCGATGCGATTGCGGCCATCCCGCTCGATCGTCTGACGCCGGCCGCGCAGCAGCGAATCGAGCGAATCGTCCACCGACCGACGCTCTATCGCCGATTGCCTCCTAAATCGATTGCCTGCGACGGCGAATTGTTTCTGTTCATCGCTCGCAACCCCGAAGTGCTGATCGGCATCTGGGATTTGATGGGAATCACGCAGGTCAAGGCCGAACGGCTAGACACCTATCGCCTCCGCGCGATAGACGGCTCGGGAACCGACTGCACCGTCGACCTCGTCTATGGCGACACAGGAACGCACGTTTATGTCGCCGACGGGTTCTACGACGGAAAGTTGACGGCCAATCCGATCGTCGGCAAGGGCGTCTTCGTGCTGAGAACTCAGTACCATGCCACCGCCGAGGGGCCGATGAGCGTTGACACAACGCTCGACTGCTTTCTCCAGTTCGAAAATCTCGGGGCAGACCTGTTGGCGAGAACTTTCGGTCCACTAATCGGTAGAACGGCGGACAACAACTTCCTCGAAACGGCGAAGTTTTTGGAACAACTTGGCACTACGGCAAGACTCAACCCCGAGGGTCTCGAGGACCTGGCGCTACGGCTACCCCAGGTTCAACAGTCCACGCGAGTGCGGTTCGCCGAGACGGTCCGGTCGGCGGGAAACCGACACGCGATCGCCAGCGCCGAAGCGCGGCGGCGGTGACCCACACGCATCCCCTCTATTTCTTTCCGAACGTGAACCGCTGGCCATCGTGGTCAACCTCGATGGTCGAATGCTCCGGGTACGCCGTCCGCAGCAACGCAGTCGCTAGCGGGTTTTGAAGCTCCCTTTGGATGACTCGCTTGAGCGGGCGAGCGCCGTAAGCCGGGTCGTAACCCTCAGCTGCGATCTTGGAGATCGCCTCGTCCGAGACTTCGAGATGTAGTTGCGAATCGGCCAACCGCTTCGCGAGATGCTCGAGCTGCAGTTTGACGATCTGTCGAATCTCATCGCGGCGAAGCGGGTGGAAAATGACAATGTCGTCGATGCGGTTGAGGAATTCGGGCAGGAACCGGGCCTTGAGCGCTTCCTGGATTGCCGTCTCCATCTCCTCCTCCGTACCGCCCTCGGACGCCACACGCTGAATCGCCTGGCTGCCGACGTTGCTGGTCATCACGATCACCGTGTTGGCGAAATCGACCGTGCGGCCATGGCCATCGGTGAGTCGTCCATCATCGAGAACCTGCAATAGAATATTGAAGACATCCGGGTGGGCCTTCTCCATCTCGTCGAGCAGGATCACGCAGTAGGGACGACGACGAACGGCTTCCGTTAGCTTTCCACCCTCTTCATACCCGACATATCCGGGAGGGGCGCCGATCAACCGCGAAACGCTGTGACGTTCCATGAATTCGCTCATGTCGATGCGGACCATCGCATGCTCGTCATCGAACATGATCTGCGCCAGCGCTTTGCAAAGTTCGGTCTTTCCAACCCCGGTCGGTCCCAGAAAGAGGAACGACCCGATCGGACGATGAGGATCCTGCAAGCCACTGCGGCTTCGCCGAACGGCGTCCGATACGGCTTGAACCGCTTCGCTTTGACCCACAACCCGCGCGTGCAAGCGTTCTTCCATGACAAGCAATTTAGCCCGCTCGGTTTCCATCATCCGGCTGACCGGCACGCCGGTCCACAAGCTAACGACCTCGGCGATCTCTTCCTCGGTGACCTCCTTGCGCAGCAATCGCCGGCTCTCACCGGAAGTCGCGGCCTCGGACTTGACGCTGGAGTCGATGTCGCGCTGCTCCGTCTCGGCCAACTTTGACTCGAGTTGCCGTTGGCGAGTTTGAACCTGCAACATCTCGCGGTAGACGTCCTCGGGACTCTCACCCTGCAATTGTTTTTGTTTTGCTTCCGCATCGAGCGCCGCAAAACGATGTTGCAATTGGGCAGCCTCCTGACGAATACCCTGGACATCGTCGAGCCCCATCTTTTCGGCTTCCCACTGCTCACGAAGACTCGCCAGTCGCTGCTTGAGCGCCTCGATGCCCTCTTCAATCTCCACTCGCTTCTCGACCGCTGATGGCTCCTGTTCATCAACCAATTGACGATGGGCCAGTTCGAGTTGTCGGATCTGCCTCTGGACCGTGTCGATCGGCTCTGGAACGCTTTGCTTCTCCATCGCCAAGCGGCTCGAAGCCTCATCGATCAGGTCGATCGCTTTGTCGGGCAAGAATCGGTCGGCGATGTAACGGTTCGATAGTGTGGCGGCGGCAACGATGGCGCTATCGGTTATTCGAACGCCATGGTGCGCTTCGTAGCGTGGTTTGAGCCCGCGGAGGATCGCGACCGTATCCTCGACGGTCGGTTCACCCACGTACACCGGTTGAAAGCGGCGTTCCAGCGCCGCGTCCTTCTCAATGTGTTGGCGATACTCATCGAGTGTGGTCGCACCGATGCAGCGCAAAGCGCCTCGCGCCAATTCTGGCTTAAGCAAATTGGCGGCGTCGGCTGAGCCCTCGGCTTTTCCCGCACCGACGACCAGGTGCAGTTCGTCAATGAATAGAATCACTTGCCCGCTGCTGTCCTTCACTTCGCGAAGGACAGCCTTGAGCCGTTCCTCGAAGTCGCCGCGGAACTTGGCACCCGCGACCAGCGCTCCCATGTCGAGCGAAATGACGCGTTTGTCCTTCAAACTCTGGGGAACGTCCCCCTCGAAGATTCGCAGCGCCAGCCCCTCGGCGATCGCCGTCTTGCCAACGCCCGGCTGACCAATCAGGACCGGATTGTTCTTCGTCCGTCGCGAAAGCACTTGGATCACGCGGCGTATTTCTTTGTCGCGGCCGATGACGGGATCGAGCTTCCCTTGACTCGCCAATTGCGTCAGATCGATCCCATACTTTTCCAAAGCCTGGTAGGTCGCCTCGGCGTTCTGGTCGGTGACTCGCGCCGACCCCCGAACTTTCGACATCGCCTGGAGAACGTCGTCCGAAGCGACTCCCGACAACCGAAGTAGCTGCGCTGCCTTGGATTCGGCCTTCGTGATTCCGATCAAGAGTTGCTCGGTGCTCACGAACTCATCCTTGAGCGATTCGGCGGACGCGGCAGCAGCCTCAAAGGTCTTCTGCAGCGAAGGCGCCACCTGCGGCTGCCGGCCCCCGGACACCGAAGGCAACTTGCCGAGTTCAGCCGTCACCAATTTCTTGATCTGAGCCGAATCAACACCAATCTTGTCGAGTAGCGGGCGAGTGATCCCGTCCGCCTCGTCGAGCATCGCATCAAGCAGGTGCAACGGGTCGATTTCGGGATTGCCGCCCGCGGTGGCTCGCGATTGTGCCTCAGCCACGAGGCCTTGGGCACGCGTCGTCAACTTGTCAAATCGAAACGCCATATCAATCCTTCACTTCGAACTCGGCGTCGATCGCGTCATCATCGGCACCGGCCGACGACGAAGCCGCGGCCGAGTCACCGGCACCGGCCGATTCGGCTCGTTCGTACAAGACCTTGCTGAAGGCCTTCAACGCCGCGTCGAGTTCTTCCGTGGCCTGCTTGATGGCGGGTGCATCACTGCCTGCAGCGGCCGAAGTGACCTTATCGATCGCCTTTTGCATCGGCTCTTTGTCGCCATCGGTCAGCTTATCGGTATTGTCCTTCATCAGCTTTTCAGCCTGATAGGTCATCTGATTGGCCTTGTTTCGCGCCTCAGCCAATTCGAATTGACGCTTATCTTCCTCGGCGTTGGATTCGGCGTCCTTCCGCATTTGAGCGATTTCGGAATCGTCCAAACCGGCGGCTTCCTTAATCTCGACTTTTGCCTCTTTGCCGGTGCCGAGTTCCTTCGCCGAAACGCTCAGAATCCCATTCTGGTCAATGTCGAACTTGACTTCGATTTGAGGTACACCCCGCGGTTGCGGCGGGATTCCCTCGAGATTGAACTCTCCAAGCAGTCGGTTCGACGCGGCCATCTTCCGCTCGCCCTGGAACACCCTCACGGTCACAGCGCTCTGGCCATCGGCTGCCGTACTGAAGACGTTCTTCTTTTCCACTGGGATCGTCGTATTGCGTTCAACCAACGCCGTCATCACACCGCCTTCGGTCTCAATCCCGAGTGTCAGCGGGGTCACGTCGAGCAATAGAACGTCAGTCCGATCGCCCGCGAGAACGCTCGCTTGAATCGCCGCACCAACAGCGACCACCTCGTCGGGATTGACACCCTGATGCGGCTCCTTGCCGAAAACCTGCTTGACCAGCTCACGAACCTTGGGCACTCGGGTGCTGCCCCCGACAAGCACGACCTCGTCAATGTCCGATGGCTTCATCCCGGCATCTTCAAGCGCCTGCAGCAACGGCTTCTTACACCGCACCACAAGATCGTCAATCAACTGCTCGAACCGTGAGCGAGTGATCTTCATCGTCAAGTGCTTGGGACCGGTCGAATCCATCGTGATGAATGGAAGGTTGATGTCGGTCTCGGGCAGTGAACTGAGCTCCTTCTTCGCCTTCTCGCATGCCTCCTGCAATCGCTGCAGCGCCATCGGGTCGTTGCGCAAATCGATGCCGTTGTCCTTTTTGAATTCGTCGGCGACATGGTGAATTAGCGCCTCGTCAAAGTCGTCGCCGCCCAAGTGGGTGTCACCCGATGTGCTGATGACCTGAAAAACGCGGCTGCCGTCGCCTTCGCCGTCCCCGCTATCGGCGACTTCCAGCACGCTGACGTCAAACGTTCCGCCTCCGAGGTCAAAGACGATGATTTTTTCATCCTTCTTCTTGTCGAGACCGTAGGCCAACGCCGCAGCCGTCGGCTCGTTGATGATTCTCATCACCTCGAGACCGGCGATTTGGCCGGCATCCTTGGTCGCCTGCCGCTGGCTGTCATTGAAGTACGCGGGGACCGTGATGACCGCCTTGCTCACCTTGTGTCCGAGGTAGCTTTCGGCCGACTCCTTCAGCTTCCGTAGGACTTTGGCGGAAATTTCCTGGGGCGTGTATTCTTTGTCGCCTACCTTAATCTTGACGTACTCATTGGCCCCGCCGACGACGCCGTAGGGAACCATCTTTTCCTCGGATTCGACCTCGCTGTGCCGACGGCCCATGAACCGCTTGACGGAGTAGACCGTCCGCTTGGGATTCGTCACCGCTTGACGACGCGCCGGCTCGCCAACAATCGTTTCGTCTTTGTCGTTGAACGCAACAACGCTGGGAGTCAGGCGGTTGCCCTCGGCGTTGGGGATCACTTTCGGCTCGCTGCCTTCCATGATCGCCACGACACTGTTGGTCGTACCGAGGTCAATGCCGATGATCTTTTCGCCCTGGGCCATGGTGGGTATCTCTCTAATCGGTGTGTTTTCTGGTGATTGGGGTGTCCTTCAATCGATCTCGCCTGGGTGGCAACAAACGTGCCATTCACGCGTGGAATTGCTGGCGAACGCGGTAAGTGCCTTCAATTCATGCACTTAGAAGTCATAGCAGGTGCCCGCATGCGATTCGTCAAGCGGTTATCCAGGGCCCATGATCCTGTGCCTCTGCCACTTTGCCCAACGCCTCTGCATCTCGCTTCGGGCCACTTGTCAAATTGACAGCCCGACGTCGCACATTGGACTTTTGGGCCGGTCGTTGTTTTGGTAAGTGAGGGTCTCAAGGCTGGGCGACAGACGCCGCCGAGGATCCCGAGAGTGGCTATCCGATGAGCGAAGCTTGGCGCGGAAGCGCCCAATCCCGGCGACGGCGAGTGGTGCTGTACCAATCGGCGCAGGATCAACCCGCAGAGACCGCAGCGGAACGACGTTCTGCGGAACAGCTACGTCGCGCGCGTCGCCCCGTCGCCTGCTATGGAGCCCACGTCAACCGAAGGCTCCGCGGTCGTTGGTTTTCCTTGGTTCCGGTGCGACGTCGCGCCATGGCCGGGTACGCCGCCACGATCATCGGCTCATCTCTGCTGCTCTGCCTGTTGCACTGGGTCAGCGTCAGTTGGCCACCTTTGGCAACGCGCGAGAGCCTGGCCCGCCCCCTCCGGTTGGATCGTCCGGACAGTTTCGGCGCGTGGATGCAAGCGGTTTTTCTTGCGGCGGCGGCGGGAACTGCGCTCCTCATTTATCAACTTCGTCGCTACCGAGCCGATGACTTCAAAGGACACTACCGCGTTTGGCGAACCGTCCTGGTGCTATTGATCATTGTCGGTATCAACTCGCTTTGTGACCTGACATCGTGGGTGGGCGCCATGATCGACGAATTGGTCGGTCGTCGAGTCGGCTTTTCGGGTGGCGACTGGTTTCGGATCCTGTTGAGTGTAGGCGGCGCCGTGTTGGCACTTCGGCTGATCTCCGAAGTCCGCCGTTCGATGGTTGCCCTCCCACTGCTCGTTGTCGCATGGGTGTGCTTCGCCCTTCCGATGGCGGTGCGTTGGAACTTCCTCTCGATCGAATCCTTGCCGCGTTGGCTGATGGTGACCTCCGCTCCGCTGGTCGCTTCAGCCACAGTTTGGGTTGCCTTGATCGGCTATCTGAGAACGCTCTTTCGTGAGGTTCGCCACGTCAGCGACGCCGACACCTTGGCGATCAAACTGCAACAGTGGCGACGACGCCTTGCGGCCGCTCGCAGTTCGACGTCCGCGATTGCCGTTGCGGATCAGCCCAAGAGTCCGCGGATCAGCGCCCCTGCCGCCCCGGCCAAAGTGAAGCCCCCGATAACCACGACACGCGACAAGGATCCCGAACCGATTCCACCCAAACGCCGTTGGTTTGGTTTTCGCAAAGCTCAACCCGCACCCTCGGGTGACGTAGCGAGCACGGCGCCCGATCGTGCGGCAGCGGTCGGCAAAGGCTCGACGTCTGTCAGTGACGACAAGCGTCGATCGCTCGAGCCGAAGCGAGATGCGAGCGAAGTGTCGGTCAAGCCCAAGCGAGGTTTAGGCAGCTTCTTCAAGCGATCTCCTACCGGTGAGCCCGCTATCGCCGTACCCCCGGGCACCTCCGCCGCGCCTGTCACGGGATCGGATACGGCAAAGCCGAATCCGCAAACACGAGTCGAGGATGATGAGGAAGACCCCAGCGGCGACGATGGATCGATCGACTGGTCCTCGATGAGCAAGCAGGAGCGTCGCAGGGTCAAGCGGGAAATGCGACGCGGCGGTCGCGCGGCCTAGCCTCAATCTCGAAACCGCAGCATTTCTTTCAGTCATTGACGGGAGAGTCGAGGGACAAATCTTCCGGTCTTCCTCATGTAAATGCGATACGCATCCCCGAAACGCGCGATCAGCATCGCTTCCTCCTTCGGCGTCCGCACCCAGAGCAGGCATAGCACGGCAAGGCACGTCAGGCCGATCAGCCAGTTCGCTGTCAGGACCGTGACCGATGCCATGAGCAACGCCGCCGTGACGTAGAACGGGTGCCGCACCCAGCGGTACGGGCCATGTGTCACGAGAGTCGCTTGCTTCCGGGTCACGACGGTATCGGTCAGGTTTTTGCCAAGACTGGAAAGCGTCCAATACATCAGAAGCGAGCAACACGATCCGACGACGACGCCGATCCATCGAATCCAATCCGGCAGTGGCAGTAACGCCCACGAAAAGAAGTCAGGAAACAGAAGGTACCCGAACGTGGCGATCCACAAGCAAAGACCGGCCAGCCGGAGCGAAACGGCCAGTGCGAAACCTTCCTCTTTTCGTGAAACGGTTTCCCCCGACTTTGCCGCCTGGAGGCGGTGGTAGCCCGTGACCGCCACCGTGAGCACGATCACGACCACCAGGGCGATACGAAATGAATTCTCCGGGGCCATCGCTCTACCCATACCATACGACCAGCCAAACGGTCGGCTCATCGGGCGTTGTCCAATCGACCCGATGCTTTCTACATGCTGGAATATTGAGGAAGTCGCCGGGTTTCAGCTCGACCATTAGCAAGCTACACCGACGCGTACGCAGCAGTCAGACATTACTCTGACGCGGCGCGAATCGCTGACTCGTTGGCAACGAGACCAAGACCGGGACCATCGGGAACTCGAATCGTGCCATCCGAGCTCACGATGAGGCGATTCTCGAAGTAGTTCCATAGATCGGTGAGTCGATTGCGGCCAGGATGCTCCTGCAATCGGTGGGCGGTCTGAGCCGAAGCGACAAAATGGAGATGGGCAGCCGTCAATAAAGTGGGTCGCGCGTTGTGGACGGAAATCGGCAAATCAAACACTTCCGCAAGTGTGGCAACTTTCTTTGCCTCCGTCAGTCCGGCCAGTTTGCTCACATCGGGATTGAGCACGTCGACGCGGCCCTGCAAAATTAAGTCGCGGAATTGCCAACGCGTGTACTCGTGCTCCCCAGCGGCGACCGGAATCTGCAACGCATCGGCAACCTTTGCCAACGACGCGTAGTGATATGCGGCAACCGGCTCTTCGAACAGACTGACGCCAAAATCATTGGCAAGTATCTGACCGACCTCCACGGCGCGCGATGGCGAATACCCGTTGTTGGCGTCGATATAGAGGGGCACCTTGTCTCCGATCGCCTCGCGGATGGCGCTCACGAACGGCACGGCAGGATCGTTTGCAGGGTCCTGATTCTCTTCGCGAATATCGAGACGAAACTTGAGAGCTTGGAATCCTTCCTCGACCAACTCAACGGCCATTTCCGCCGCGGCAGAAGGTGTTGCGTGGCGACCACGCGTGAACGAGCCATACAGGGCAATTGAGTCGCGAAATTTGCCGCCGAGCAACGCCCAGACAGGGAGACCGAGGAGTTTTCCACGCAGGTCCCACAAAGCGCAGTCGACACCCGCGATGGCTTGACTCGCTAAACCGCCGGGCCCTAGTTCATCGGCCTCGTAAAACATTCGGGCCCAGGTCGTTTCGGCCGCAAAAACGTCTTGATCAACCACTCGGTCGCGCAGCACGCGATCGACGACAGCCGCAACCAGCGGACCACCGCTATGCCCCGCTTCACCCCAGCCACTCGTACCATCGTCGGCAGTGACCTGGACGAAAACGGCGCCGGGCACTGAATAGGCTCGGACGGCTTTCACACGAGCCTGTCGTTGGTGCGTTTGCAAATCGACGACACTCGGCGGTTCGGCGCAACTTATCGTCGGGAAAACAACGCCGGGTAACGCCACCGCAAGCGGCACGAGCGCAGCTCGCTCGAGGATGGCCCGTCGGGAGTGTTGACTGTTCATACGGCGCTCACAGGTAAAAGGCAGACTAGCGGAAAAGCGAACGATGTCGCGGAATCGCCGCAACGAATCTTCGCGGCGCCGTATCCATGGTTTACCCGCCACCGCCATCCGTGCCGCTCGCGGGCGCGTCGGATCTGATTGCGGCCTTACGGCGTCTCCGCCTGTGATTCCTGGATCACTGGGTTGCTTAGCTTTCCAATGCCGTCAATTTGCACTTCGAAGACATCGCCGTTCCTGAGCGGCTCTGTATTGCCCGGTGATCCGGTAAACACCAAATCGCCAGGCTGCAAGGCCACGTATCGACTGGCGAACTGAACCAGCTCGGCGGGAGAAAACAACATGTCCGCCGCCGATTCATCTTGGGCTACGTTACCATTGTGGACCCCGCGAATACGCAAACTTTTCCATTCAAGGCCACTGACGATCACGGGACCAACCGGACCGAACGTACGTGATGATTTCGCTCGCCACCACTGGACGTCGGTTTCTTGCCAGGTACGTTCGGAGACATCGTTTCCACACGTGAAACCAAAGATCGCTTGGGTCGCTTCCGCCAAGGTTCCATTCTCGATCGCCTGCCCGATCACGATCACGAGTTCGGCCTCGTAATGCGCGTTTGCGGCGGAGGCAGGCAATCGGACCGGTGTCCCACTCGCGATCAAGCACTGAGGAGTTTTGAGAAAGAATTGCGGTTGGCTTGGTTGCGTTCGGGTTCCCAAGTGCGAGCGAAAGTTGTAAGCCGCGGCCAGCACAATTTGCGGCTCGGTCGGAACCAGCGGCTTCACTTGACTCAAGGTGAGGGTGCGAGAGCTGACCGCTGGGTTCTCCCACGGAGGACCATCGAGTACCCGGACCAGTTCTCCGTCGATCAGGCCATAACGGGTGCTGCCAGCATCATCAAAACGGAGGAAACGTTTCTCCTGCGCCGACAAATGACTGACGAACATGAAGGACAAGGCAATGGACAGACATGGAGTTGGAATCGTCATCATCTCGGTAGCATTGCCTAGAATGAGGTGCGAAAAGGGGTGAATAGCGTCAACGTGATCTTGGCGCAAGTTTACTCTTTTTTCCGCCGTGGCAGTGGGTGGTCGGTATGAGTCGGGGAAGCTCACAGCGCTAACCATTCGCGGGCTGCTGCGGACTCGATGATCTCGATCACGTCTTCGGCCAATAACAACCCTTCTCGGTGCAACTGAGTCGCCGCTCGAGCAATGCGTGCGACGTATTCATCTTGGGTGGGGTAACGCTCCTGCAGCGACGCTCGCGGGTCGCCGGATTGGAGCCGCTGCGTCTTGGTATCTGCAAACGCCACGAACATTCCGTCGAGACGCGACAACACGCCGGCCGCACCATAGGGCTCCGCCCGTAGGTTCCAGCCGGTATGTGTCCCTAGGGGAACGGTGATGTCGGGCAGCCGGATACCCGCCAGCTCATTGCCGTCGGCATCGACCGCAGGCACCAACGTCCGGTACCGCGGTCCCATCCGCGGCGGGATGATGTCCGCAACTCCTTCGGAATGAAATCGCGGCCCGAAGTCCAAGCGAAACGGCTGGTAATGGGACTTCGGCAGCCCCACCGTCGGAATCTTCGGAAAGCTTGCTCGAAACGTCTCCAGCTCGACCAGCGTTCGGTCATCCAAACGCGGATAGCGGCTTGGCGGTGGCTCGGACTGGCCGCGAACCCAACGGTCTAAGTTCACCAACATCGCGCGCAAGATCGGCGGTTTGTGCTTGAGCGTGTTTCGCGGCTGCTGACACAAGCCGGCGGTTGCCGGTCCTCCGCCGAGGTGTTGTGATCCGGCTATCAGGTAAATCCGCATCGACTCGGGAAGCGGCAAATCGGTTTTGGCTTCCACGTCCGTATGGAGCAGCGATGCCGCTCGGCTCCAATACTCCGTCGATGTCTGCGTGAAAATCATCTTCGGAATCTGACCGTGCTCCCGCGCCCGCCAGAGGGTATCGCCCGACTCGCCCGTCACCGGGTCGGTTTGCTCGACCAGCGTGAAAGGAAACGATTCGGAGCCCGACAAGTAACCTTCGTGCTCGGTTCCATATTCGGTCGTCATCCGAAACCGATGGTTGAACATCCCCTTGCCGGCCCCCGCGACATGCATCAACGCACCGTCGAAAACCTGACGCTTCTGCTCATCGGTGTTGAATCCTTCATACACAAAATGATGAATCACGCGTCCCGATTGTGAAATGCCAAAGACGTAGGCGCGATCGATCTCGGCGAAGAGCGGATTGCGGACCCCATGTGCATCGGCATCCGCGTAACGGAAAAAGGTGACGCAGTCTCGCAGTGCCGCCAGGCCAAGTCCCGTGATCCGAGGCGACTCGGCCATGTAGGTCAAATCGTAAAGCCAACCTGGACGGAACCCACCTTTCACATACAAGTGTTTCGCATCGGGCACCAAACGGCCATCTTCGTCTCTGCGAGCGAACGCCCAGTCGGACTTGGGCAGTTCGCTGCCAACGGCTTCCCGTTCGGTGCGCATAATCAGTTTGGCGTGATCCTGCCGCAAACTTGCCGAAGGATAGGCATCGGAGATCCCCCACGGGCTCCAAGAAAAAGGTCGACTATCGACCTGCTCGGTCGTGCAGATTTCCAGATGGGCAAGCCCCGTCAATGGCTCACCCGCCGAATCGACGGCGACCGGCAAATCGATCAAAAGGCGATCGGTTCCATCTTCGATCACTTCGCCGTTCCAGCCACACCACAGAACGCAGTAGCCATGGTCCATCAAGAAACCGTTCCCCGCGTCGGCGAGCGTTCTGGGATCGTTGCTGCGAGCACCATTGAACGTCTCCATCGCCAACTTGTTGCCACGGTTATTCACGTCGTACAAGATAGCGCCGTTGCCGCGCTGCGGGTCGGTCGGCATCAATAAGAAAAAATCGGTTTGACACTCGACCCGTCCCTGGTCATTTCGCGGAGCCAGTCGCAGGTCTGCAATCCGTTGATTCGCGGGTAAATCGGGATCCACGGCGATCGTCATCCGTCCCGTTAGCCGCTGATACGAACCGCTGCGTCCGAAGACCCTCCCATCGGCAAACGGTTCTCGGCTGTGAATTTCCATGCGAACCACCTCGGCATCGGCGTGGCCGTGGAGCACTAGCGCGGTCGCGGCGACGACGACTCCCAAAGCGAGCCGCACCGAGCGGCAATGTCCATGAACCGGTAGAAAACGCATGTCGCTGCCTCGTCGATCGCCTGTGAAAATCGGCTAGGGCGTTGGCCTAGGACTGGTAGCCTACCCGCCGCTCCGTTGCATCGTGTGGTACGTCGAATCTGATTGCGTGATCAAGTCCCGAAGGTACGCCGGATACGTAAGGCGCCAAGACAGGCTGCGTCCGTGAATCGGATCACCACGTTACTCCTATTTCTACACTGAGTAACGACCGCAAACCGAGCAACGACCGCAATCACGGCCCGAGCCACGGACGAGGCGATCAGGAAACGGCAACCTTCGTGAGCCGGCTTGGGGAAAGCAGCACGCCGCGGGTCCCGAGCTGGCATCCCTGCCGTTGGCATGTCATATATTGAATAAACGGGCCAAATGGTAACCTTCCAATGACTCGCGGAAAGGTAATCCCATGGCCAACTCCCTGAACCTGTCTCTCCCCGACGCACTCCGCGCGTTCATCGACAAGCACAGCGGCGACGGCACGCTCTGCTCGACACCCAGCGAGTTCGTCCGGGACATTCTCCGCCGTCACAAGGCCCAGGAAGACTCTGCGCTGGTCCGCGACGCCATTGTTCTGGTTCAGCGTGAAATGGAGCTACGGCTGATCGGCCTTATTCCAAGTAGTGCAGTGGAAATGGGCGATTTGGGATCTGA
>JBGTCJ010000218.1:0-16099 GCA_041748895.1 Pirellulaceae bacterium | reverse complement strand
GCAAGCGATACTTTGTCGCTTTGACGCTCAGTAGCGGTGACCGCTACGCGGGGCTGCAGTCTGGCGATTGGGTGATTGAGTGGCGGCGGTTCAACAATCGGCTTGCACTGATCGCACCGAATCTCGACATTCGCGCTGACGGCGAGGCCGAGGCAAAGGCCTCGGTCAAGCGGCTGTTTACCGATCAGGTTCTGATGGATGTGCCAATTTTAGCGATCGGTCCTAACGGCGGCCCGGTGATCGACATCGACCAACTGCTGATCGGCAACGCTTCAAAGTTTTTTGGCTCATCGGTTCGCGTCACCAGCCCTCAACTGTATTCGATCGTGTCGTCGAAAGTTTTTCCTGGGAACGTCGAACTCGCGTTCGAGATCGTGGGCAATGCGGGGCGACTTCAAACCATTCACTATTCGTTCAGCGAAGTTCCCGCGACGACCAGCGGTTTCAAGCCGCGTCCGGCGGATGAGCGGGTGGGCTACTTCACCACCGCGTTTTCCGATCTGAGCAAGTACCAAGAGGATGATACGCGAGTTCGTTTCATCAACCGTTGGCATTTGCAGAAGCGGGATTCGCGTTTGAAGCTCAGTCCTCCCAAAGAGCCGATCCGGTTCTACGTCGAACACACGACGCCCGTGAGATACCGCCGGTGGGTGAAGGAGGGTGTTGAGTACTGGAACAAAGCGTTCGAAAAGATTGGGCTGATCGATGCCATCGTGGTGGAGTATCAAGACGCGGAGAGCGGAGCCCACATGGAGAAGGACCCCGAAGATGTGCGGTACAACTTCGTCCGCTGGTTGAACAACGATGTGGGTACGGCGATCGGTCCGAGCCGTGTGCACCCCGAAACGGGTGAAATCCTCGATGCGGACATCATCCTCACCGACGGCTGGATTCGTTACTTCAACTTCAATTATCACGATTTGATGCCAAGCCTCGCGATGGAGGGGATGAGCCCCGAGACGCTCGCGTGGCTCGGTCGTCATCCCAATTGGGACCCTCGACTGCGATTGGCTTCGTCGGATCAAGCGAACCAGTTGCGCACACGCTACGCACGCGAGGCACAGCAACCGTTGGCCGGTTTCAAGCTTGCGGGTGCGGATCCGGCGTTGATGGGTGATGACGAGTTTGACGGCCTTTACGGGAAGGTCAGCCAAACCAACGGGCTCTGCATGGCCGCCAACGGCCGTCAGCTCGATATGGCCCTGGCCCGTATGAATTGGGCACTCGTCCTGCTCGAGGAAGAAGCGGAGAAGCAGAAGAAAGAGAAGGAGAAGGAAAAGAAAAAGAAGCCAACGGACGATGACGAGGATGTCGCCGACGACGCTGCGAAAGAAGATCCGGCAGAAAAGTCGAGCGCCGTAACGGACGTCGCCAAAGACGAGCCGCCGGCGGAGGAAAATGTGGCGAGTGGCACCGACGAGAGCGACAGGGAAAAGCTCGGCGATGTCGACCTACTGGACGGTATCCCGGACTGGTTCGCCGGTCCGTTGTTGGCCGACTTGGTCGCTCACGAGGTCGGGCACACACTCGGGTTGCGACATAACTTCAAGGCGTCAGGCTTGCGAAAGCTCGATGACATCAACAGCGAGGCGGTCAAGGGAACTCAAACGATCACGAGTTCGGTGATGGATTACACACCGATCAATTACCGGTTTGAGTCCGGGAAGCTACAAGGCGACTACGCCATGATCGGCATTGGCCCCTACGACTACTGGGCGATCGAATACGGCTACACATTTGATGACAAGAATCTGCCCGCGATATTGAAGCGGTGCAGCGAGCCGGAACTTCAGTATGCCACGGATGAGGACACAAGCGGTCCCGACCCGCTGGCGACCCGTTACGACTTTAGCGCCGACCCGCTGGAATACGCCAACGAGCAAATCAAGCTGATTCGGCTTTACCGAGACCGCATCCTCGAGAAGTTTGTTAAGGATGGTGACAGTTGGGCCAAGGCGCGGCGGGGCTACGAGTTGACACTCGGGCTTCAGCTTCGCAGCGTAACGATGATGGCCAATTGGGTCGGCGGTGCGTTCGTCAATCGCGACAAAAAGGGTGACCCAGGCGATCGTCCGTCCGTCCAGGTTGTGCCTGCGGATCAGCAGCGTCGGGCCTTGAACTACGTGATCCGTACCACATTCCTCGACGACGCCTACGGCCTCACTCCGAAACTGCTCGAGCGAATGTCGGTCGACAAGTGGTTGGATCGTAGCCCCCATTCCGCGATGAGCTCGGAGGCGACTTGGCCGATTCATGACCGCATCCTTGGTATCCAAGCGTCGGCGCTCACGATGTTGATGAACCCGACAACCCTTCGGCGTGTGTACGACAACGAACTCCGATTGCCAGCCGATACCGATACGCTGACTCTGCCCGAATTGCTGCAGACGCTGAGCACCGCGGTGTGGACGGAATTGGATCATCCCTGCCCCGACGATCGTAACGATCGCAAGCCGATGATCAGTAGCTTGCGGAGAAACTTGCAGCGCGAACATTCTGAGAGGCTGA
This sequence comes from Pirellulaceae bacterium, assembly GCA_041748895.1. Lineage (GTDB taxonomy): Bacteria > Planctomycetota > Planctomycetia > Pirellulales > Pirellulaceae > UBA6163. Next base: position 13,591 of record JBGTCJ010000218.1, on the reverse strand, counting down.
TCGACTTGGTGCTGGTCAACAACGATGACACCGCAGCGGCGAAGCCGATTGGAAACCTGGCCCGCATGCACCTTTCAAAGCTCAAGGGTCGGATCGAGGCGAGCGAACAGACCTGCGGTAAAAAGATGGACGCCTACACCGCCGCCCACCTGGCCGAGATTCGCGATCGAATCGCTCGTGTGCTCGAAGCCAGTTACACCTACAACGCCAAGCACCAGGCCGTACCGATGATGATGTTCATGATCGGGGAGGAACCCGAGAAAACACCGGAGTGATCCGCGAGCCAGCGCGTTGGCTTCCGTTCATCACCGATCATTGCATCGGTGAACGGAAGTCCAGCTTGTTCGCTTCATTTGCGTTGACGGGAGTCTCTGCTGCGTTAAACTACAACAGTGGTCAACTGGTTGACCGCAACCCGCCTGCCCTCCCGGGCTACCTGCTGGAATCGGTTGCCAACGTGCGACCGATCCTCTGTCGGACCGGCGTTGTCGGACCCAATCCTACCGGGTTGAATCGTTCACGGGCGTTTGCGATCTGCGGAGTGACTTATTCACGGCGATCGGCTAAGTGATTCTGTCTGTTCGGACAGTTTGCCGATACGTGTCGATCACCTCCTGCCGCGATCGCCCATGCCATTCTTTCCGGTTTCGGCGTTTTGTTTGAACCGTGGGAGAGGTAAAGTTTTGAACGTCGCATGGCTACCCGCATTCGGTTCATTGAACCGGTCGCTGCGAGCATTTCGGATATTCGCTTTGACTCGCTCATCCTGGCGTATGGCAGCCCTCGGGGTGCCGGTCGCCTTGATTTTCGCTTGCGTTTCGAGCCCGGCGCGAGGCAATCCGATTGAGGACGAACCGGCTGAGGGCCTGTCCCCGCCGACGGAAAAACCCGGCGCGGCAGCCGTCAGTTATCACCGAGACGTCGTTCCCATTTTCCGCGCCAATTGTCTTGGATGTCACCAAGGGGCGAAGCGACAGGGCGGGTACGTGATGACGGACCACGCCAGTTTGCTCCGGCCCGGTGATTCGGGTGAGCCGGCGGTCGTTCCCGGTGCGCCCGAGTCGAGCTACCTGATTCAGCGAATCACTCCGGTGGATGGTCATGCAGAAATGCCGGAACCGCCGCTAAAGCCGTTGCGAGACTCCGAGATTTTGGTCATCGCCCGCTGGATCGCGGAGGGTGCCAAAGACGACACGTCGGCTGCGGTCGGCGAGTCTTACGATCTTGAAAATCCACCGATCTACCGGAACGCGCCGACAATCACATCGGTCGATTTGTCTGCCGACGGTAGGTGGATTGCGGCCGCGGGGCATCACGAGGTCTGGTTGCTTGACTCCGTTTCCGGGGCGACTGAGCGGCGGCTGATCGGACTCAGCCCTCGGATCAACAGTGTTCGTTTTTCGCCGGACTCAGCGCGGCTAGCGGTTGCCGCGGGAACGCCCTGCGTCAGCGGAGAGTTGCAGGTGTGGGACGTCGAAAGTGGCGAATTGCAGCACTCGATTGCTGTGACACACGATACGTTGACAAGCGTTCGTTGGTCGCCCGATGGCTCGCAAATCGCTTTTGGTTGTGCGGACAACACACTGCGGGCGATCGATGCGGAGACAGGACAGCCACGGCTTTACCAAGGTGCCCACGAGGACTGGGTGCTCGACGCGACTTATACGGTCGATGGCAAGCATCTGGTCTCGGTAGCGCGCGACATGACGTGCAAATTGACCGAGGTGGCGACGGAGCGATTCATCGACAATGTGACTTCGATCACACCGGGCGCCTTATCGGGAGGACTTCACAGCATCGATCGTCACCCCGAGCGCGACGAATTGCTACTGGGGGGTGCAGACGGGATCGCCAAGGTTTACCGAGTCTTTCGGGAAACGGAACGTCGGATCGGCGACGACGCAAACTTGATTCGAAAGTTGCCAGCGATGGCCGGCCGCATCTTTTCGGTCGCCGTGAGCCCCGACGGTAGCCGCCTGGCGGCGGCCGCGACACTTGATGGAAAGAGTGAGATCCGTGTTTGGAATTATGACTTCACGGGAGTGATCCCTGAGGAAATCAAACGATTGTCGGCGAAGCGGGTGGCTGACCTTTCGGACGAAGAAAAGAAGGTCCTCTCGCGTTTTCAGAATGCCGAAACGACTCAAGTATGGCAGTCGAGCATCGACGACGCTGCGATTTACACCATTCGTTTTTCTAACGACAACGCCCTGTTCGCTGCAGGCAGCGATGGTCGATTGCGGCGTTTCGACGCCCAAGGGGCGAGCTTGCCGTCCTGGGACGTCGTCCCGGATTCACGGATTGATCGCGGACAATCCGAGACACGCACCGCGCGCGGTGCCGATTTGGGTCGATTCGATGCCTTGGCATACGGGAAGGCGTTGGCCGAACGGATCGAAGATGCGGGGCGAGAGATTGCACCCAATCCTGAGCAGGTGATCTCGCTGGTTACGGAGCCCCAGTCGGTAGCGCTCGACGGGCCCTTTGCCTACACGCAGTTGATCGTCACCGCGCACAAGGTGGACGGTTCGGCGGTCGATGTCACCCGCCAGGTCACATTGGCAGCGCCAGCGTTCGTCACACTGTCACCCAGTGGCGTGATTCGACCAATCACTGATGGCGAAGGAAAAATCGTCGTCCGTTACGGTGATCAAGAGACGATTGTCGCGTTGGCGGCGACCGGAACAAGCGACCAATCGGCGCTCGATTTCATCCAGGACGTCAACCCCGTTCTGAGCCGATTGGGATGCAATCAAGGCACGTGTCATGGCGCCCAAGCGGGCAAGAATGGATTCAAGCTATCGCTACGGGGGTACGACCCTCTATTCGACATCCGCTCGCTAACGGACGATCACGCATCGCGGCGAGTGAACACCGCGTCGCCTGACGACTCGCTGATGTTGCTCAAGCCGCTCGGGGTCGCGCCTCATCAGGGCGGAACTTTGATGACGCATACCGACCCTTCGTTCACGATTTTAAGGAACTGGATTGCCGATGGTTGCAGGCTGAACCTTTCCTCGGCGCGTGTGACACGAATCGAGGTGTCACCGACCAACCCGGTCATTTCGATGCTTGGGGCTCGTCAACAAGTCCGCGTTGAGGCAATTTTTAGCGATGGGAATCGCCGGGACGTGACGGCGGAGGCTTTCGTGACCAGCGGCAACACCGAGGTCGCGGAAGTCGATTCGACAGGATTGCTGACGGCGGTTCGCCGAGGCGAGGCTCCCATTTTGGCTCGGTACGAGGGTGCATACGCCGCGACCACACTGACAGTGATGGGCGAGAGAGACGGGTTTGAGTGGTCACCCCCGCCAACGTGGTCACGGATCGATGAATTCGTGTCGGATAAATGGCAACGGTTGAAGATTTTGCCCAGTGGCCTCTGCTCCGACGAAGAGTTCCTCCGCCGCGTTTGTCTTGATTTGACCGGTCTACCCCCGACGAGCAGCCAGATCCGGACGTTTCTGGCGGACACGGCGCCGACCCAGCAGAAACGCGCCGCGATAATCGACCGGTTGATGGCTGGTGACGAGTTTGTCGAGTTCTGGACGAACAAATGGGCAGACCTTTTGCAGGTCAATCGCAAGTTTTTAGGGATATCGGGTAGCTCCGCCTACCGAGATTGGATTCGCCAATCGGTGGCCTCGAACCAGCCCTACGACGAGTTTGCCCGAGAGATTCTGACGGCAAGCGGATCGAACTTGAAGAATCCTCCGGCATCTTATTTCAAGGTTCTGCGCGAAGCCGAGGACACGATGGAGAACACGACCCACCTATTTCTCGGGGTCCGGTTCAATTGCAACAAGTGCCATGACCATCCGTTCGAGCGTTGGACGCAGGACCAGTACTTTCAGACGGCGGCGTTTTTCGCCCGAACGTCGCTCAGGGCCGATCCCGCCAGCGGAAAGGAAACCATCGGCGGTTCTGCCGTCGACGGAGCCAAACCGCTCTATGAAGAAGTTTACGAGGCCGACACCGGGGACGTCATTCACCAACGCACCGGTAAGCCGGTCGAACCGATGTTCCCCTACGAAATCGCCGACGCGGATTCGCCACTGGGCGATGGTCCTTCATATGGCACGCATCAGCGCGGTTCCGAGACCTCGCCGGAACCCGACGGGTCGTCCAGTCGTCGCGACCAATTGGCGGCATGGATGACTCATCCTGACAACCCCTACTTTGCCCGGAGCTACGTCAATCGTGTCTGGGGCTACTTGATGGGCGTCGGGTTGATCGAGCCGATCGATGACTTGCGAGCCGGCAATCCACCGACCAATCCTGAGTTGCTCGATCACCTCACCGAATCATTTGTCGCCAGTGGGTTCGATCGACGTCACTTGCTGCGGATGATTTGCGGTAGTCGGACTTACCAGTTGTCCGTGGAAACGAATCGGTGGAACGAGGATGATCACCAAAATTACTCGCACGCGTTGGCCCGTCGCCTCCCGGCAGAAGTCATTTACGACGCCGTTCACTTAGCCACCGGGTCGACGAGTGAAATCCCGGGAGTCCCGAGGGGCACGCGTGCCGCGGCACTGCCTGACGCCGGCGTCAAATTGGCTGACGGTTTCCTTCAGAACCTTGGCCAACCGGTTCGTGAAAGCGCGTGCGAATGTGAACGCAGCAAGGAATTGCAATTGGGGCCTGTAATGGCGTTAATCAGCGGCCCCACGATCGGTCGCGCGATCGCCGACCAATCCAACGACCTTGCGAAGCTCGTGCGCCAGTTTGACGATGACCAACCGCTGGTGGAGGAGCTTTATCTTCGCCTGCTTGCTCGTAAGCCAAACACTGAGGAGTTGACGGCTTTTTCTGAGCTACGCCAGTCGCTCGGACTTGACCACGCGATGTTGAGTGAGCAGTTGGCGCGACGCGAATCGTGGTGGAAGGAGGAGCTACCCAAGCGTGAAACGGCGCGGGAGGCGGCGCTGCTGCAGGTTGAGCAAAGATTGGCTGCACATGTCGAGGCGATTCGGCCCGAACGGGAGCGGCTGGAATCCGAGCATGAGGGCCGGATCGCGGCGGCCATCGCAAAACGGGAGGTTGTCCAGAACGAATCAGCGGAGCGGCAGGTCAGTTGGGAAAAGCAGCAGGCTGACAACGTGGAATGGTTCCCGCTCGTACCGAGCGTTGCACGCGGTGGAGCCGGCGATCGATTGAGCGTGCTCGAGGACCGATCGATCCTCGTTTCAGGCAAAGGTGAGCCGTCCGCGTACAGATTGACTTTCGACACCTCACTCGACCAGATCACCGGTTTTCGTTTGGAGGCACTGACGTTCGCGGACGACGATGGGAAGACGGTCGGACCGGGTCTTTCTGCCAATGGGAATTTTGTGTTGACCGAGTTTGAGGTGTTGGTCGCCGACCGTGATCAGCCTGAGCAGTTGGCCCCCCTAGTCTTGGCATCGGCAGAGGCCGACTTTGTCCAGGCAGGCTTCAAGGCCGAGGATACGATCAATGGTCAAACTCGAGGGCAGACGGGCTGGGCCGTTTCGGGCTCCGTCAACCAGGTTCACTGGATCGTCTTCCAAACGAAATCACCAATTGGCAATCAAGACAACAAGCAGTTGTCGATTCGCCTTCACCAATACCACAAAGCCGAAGGGCATCGGTTGGGGCGATTTCGTATCAGCGCCACGACCGGCAAGGCCGAAAAGATTTCGCTCGGGTTGGCGGAGCCGCTGCGACGGATCGTTGACACACCATTGGCCCAGCGAACTGCCGAGCAGAAAGAGATTCTCACAAGCTATTTCCGGTCGGTAGATCCCGAGATCAAGGCCGCGGATCTGCAGTTGGCGGAGGCCCGCAAACCGATCGCGGAAGACGCGGAGGTGATCGCACTCAATCAGCAGATCGAACGATTGAAAAAGGTGACGCCGATCGATAGCGATTTGGTTCGGCTTCGCGAGGACGTCAGTCAAAGCCGCGATCAGCTCAAGAATGATCGTTTAACCGCGGCTGAGGACCTGACATGGGCGTTGATCAACAGCCCCGCATTCCTGTTCAATCGCTAACCCCTTTCGCTCCCCTGCGTTTCCAAACGTCCCATTTTCCCCTCCAGCGAGATTTTCGATGTTCACCCTTCGAGGCTCCCGAGCCAAAGACCTTTGTGATCGCCATCTCGCACCTACGCGTCGAGATGTGTTGCGAATCGGCGGATGCGGACTGTTCGGGTTGTCGCTCGACTCGCTGCTGCGACTCGAGGCCGGCGCAAACCCGACGACGCCTGGTGGTGGCCCTGGATGGGGGAAAGCCAAGAGCATCATCCTCGTCTACCTGCAGGGAGGGCCCAGCCACCTCGACCTGTGGGACCCCAAGGACAACGTCCCCGACAACGTCAAAAGCATCTTCAAGCCGATCAGCACCAAGATTCCGGGGATTCAGTTCACCGAAAACCTACCCCTACTGAGTCAGATCAACGATCGATTCACGATGATTCGCTCGATGTCGTACACGCCCAATGGGCTGTTCAACCACACGGCTGCCATCTACCAGATGATGACCGGTTACACGACCGATAAGGTGAGTCCGTCGGGTCAACTCGAACCGCCCACGCCCAAAGACTTTCCCAACTTTGGCAGCAACATCGTCAAGATGAAGCCGATCGATGAACCGATGCTGCCCTTCGTGATGTTGCCTCGTCCGCTGCAGGAGTCGAATGTCGTCGGAAAGGGTGGCACGGCGGGGTTCCTAGGAAAAGCGTTCGACCCATACACGCTTTATCCCGACGGCGATGACATGGACATGAACAAGATGAATCAGATCAAGGTCGATGATCTGAAAATGCGGCCTGAAGTCTTTAGCGTGCGTCTGCAGCGGAGAGCCAAACTTCGTGATCTGGTGAACGCCCAAATGCCGGCGATCAACCAGGCTGTCGAATCCTACGAACTCGACGAATACTACGATCGTGCGTTGTCCCTGATCGTTTCGGGGCGGGCGCGCGAAGCGTTCGAATTGGCCGCCGAACCGGACGATCTTCGCGACCGATACGGGCGCAACACGTTCGGTCAGAGCTGTCTGCTTGCCAGGCGACTGGTAGAAGCCGGGACGCGAGTCGTCGAAGTGATCTGGCCCAAGGTAGCCAACAGCGACAACCACTCGTGGGACCACCACGTCGGATTGTCCGATCGGATGAAAAAGCAATCGGCGCCGATGCTTGACGCGGGCTTGACCACATTGATTCAGGATCTCGATGACCGCGGGATGCTCGAAGACACCCTCGTCGTTGCCGTTGGCGAGTTTGGGCGAAGTCCGCAGCGTGGCGTGAGCACCAGCGGCAACAACAACAGCGATGACGGACGCGACCATTGGCCCTACTGCTACACCGCGATCATGGCGGGCGCTGGCACTCGCCGCGGCTACGTTCACGGCAAGAGCGACAAGACCGCGTCGGCACCGCTCGAGGATGCAGTGCATCCCAATGAGTTGCTCGCCTCGATCTACCACAGCTTCGGGATCCATCCCGAAACGATCGTCTACAATCACCTCAATCAACCGAGGGAGTTGGTTAAGGGTGAGGCCGTTACGAAGCTGTTCGCCTAGGATCCACCGCGGTCATTCCCCTGGGCAGATGCCTTTGACGGCGTCTGCCCAGAGGCGTTCCTTCTCGGCCCCGCGGTCGAGTCGCCACCGACCGTCAAGTTACCGCAGCGCTTTAGGCGGGCGAGAAGCAGGCGTCGAATTCGCCCGGTTCAAAGCCTAAGGCGATGTTGCAAGGGTGCGGCTCCACGCCGTTGATCCACCAATCGACCCGTCGCCAAAAGGGCAAGGACTTCGCCCAGTCATGGATGGCCGCATCGAGTTCGACTATCCTCGGATGGGCGTTGTCGCCGATCGCTCGCAATACCGATTGGCAGCCAAAGGGATGCCCGGACAACAGCAAGGCTGTGGCAAAGTTTCGCTTGTGAAGGCTGGACACCTCGGCTCGCTCCCAGGTGCACCCTGATTGAAGCACAAACGAGCGATAGATTCGAACCGCAGATGCCGCGTTGCCCGACCGCATCAGGCAGACGGCGTGCGCGCTGAGCACCTCTGCGCTACGCCCGGCGGCCGAGAGCAAATTGGCCGCCTGGTCATAGTCGCCCACTCGAATCCGCCGCCGAATCTTGTCGAAAGAATCGTTAACGGGGTGCGTGAGTTTGTGCGCGGTACGAACCGAATCGCCCGGCGACTGAAGAATCGATTTGGATTTGGGAACTTGGTCTTGATTGGGTAATTGCATGATGGATCGTTTGGGCATGATGCGAGCCGCCGGCGGCTACTGCAGACGCGGCGACGTGCATTCAGGAAAGAAAGCGAGACAGAAATGAAGTGGACCAAATGATGGCGAACCATCTCGGTCCCTTCTAAACCTGCCTTCGCGTGCCCAAATCAAAGAGAGATGGCCAGACCACCATTGGCGGTCTGTTGCCAAGGATGCGATCAAATCGTGGTGAGCGATCGATCGCATTGTCATGGAGAGACTGCACCGTCCCTCGAGCCTTGCAACCGAGTCCCGGCGAAGAACCTTCGCCTGTGCTCTCATTGCGGGCGACCGGCAATTTGCACGGATCGTTCGCCCACACCGGTTGGCTCGCCCACACCGGATCGTTGGCCCAAACCGGTTGGTTGGCCTGCGGTCCTGAGTCACCCTCCGCTTTCCGAGACGGCTCCGCATGGACGGGTGAGCCGTGAGATACGCCAAACGCCAACACCACCATCGTCATCCAAAGGATGACGTGGCGGGGTGACCATGGTTTCGAGCTGAGTTGACTGGGCCACATAGGCGATTGACACTTCACACAGGCCGCCGGGCGTGTTGCCGGCGGCAACGGTCTGTGAACAATAACGATCTCACCAACTCGGAAGTATGCCGTGGGGCAGCTTGAGTATCAAGCTTAATCCGCCGTGGAGGATCCGTCGCTCGATCCGGCGGTGACTGTCTCCTGGTGGGTACCGCGAAGCTCGCCCTTGAAATCCAGTCGGGTCGGCTTGCCCTCTTCGTCCTTGAAGACGTCGATCAGGATGGTGTCCTTTCCTTGGAAAGTCCCCTGCAGCAATTCCTCACTGAGTGGATCTTCGATGCGCTGCTCGATGGCCCGACGCAGCGGCCTCGCGCCGTAATCCAGGTTGCTTCCCTTCTTGATCAAGAACTCCTTGGCATCATCGGTGAGGATGATCGCAAGGCCGCGTTCGAGCAGTCGTTCGCGAACTTTCGCCAGTTCATAGTCGATGACCAGTTTGAGGTCGTCGAGATTGAGGTGCCTGAAGATGATCGTGTCGTCCAAGCGATTGAGGAACTCGGGGCGGAAAACGCGTTCGATTTGGTCCATCACTCGCGATTTCATCGACTCGTAGCTCGCGTCACCGTCGGGCTTGGTGAAACCGAAGGCCGATTCGTTCTTGATCGCTTCGGCACCCGCATTGGTGGTCATGATCAGGATCGTGTTGCGGAAATCGATATTCCGACCAAAGGAATCGGTTAGCCGCCCCTCCTCCATGACTTGCAGGAGCATGTTGAAGACATCGGGGTGAGCCTTCTCGATTTCGTCGAAAAGCACGACCGCGTAGGGCCGGCGGCGGATCTTTTCGGTCAATTGTCCACCTTCCTCGTAGCCCACGAATCCCGGAGGTGCACCGATCAAGCGGCTGACGTTGTGCTTCTCCATGTACTCGCTCATATCGATATGAACCAGAGCGTCAGCATCACCAAACATGTACTCGGCGAGCGCTTTGGCGAGTAGCGTCTTTCCGACGCCCGTTGGCCCCGCGAAGATGAACGATCCGGTAGGTCGTTTTGGATCCTTCAACCCACTGCGACTGCGACGGACGGCCTTGGCAACTGCCGTGACGGCGGCGCTTTGGCTGACCACGCGTTTGTGGAGTTCCTCCTCCATCTTCATCAGCCGCATGCTATCTTCGGTTGACAGGCGGGTGAGCGGAATGCCCGTCATTTTGCTCACGACCTCGGCGACCACTTCCTCGTCGACAACGCCGTCGGTCATCTGGCTCTTCTCGCGCCACTCCTGCGTGATTTGATCCTTCTTGCGACGAAGCTTTTCGGCTTGATCACGAAGATTAGCCGCTTTCTCGAAGTCTTGATTGGCGACAGCGTCCTCCTTGTCCTTGTTGAGTTGCTCGACTTCCTCGTCGATCTCCTTCAAATCTGGCGGGCGGCTCATGGTGCGAAGCCGTACCCGAGCACCGGCTTCGTCGATGACATCGATCGCTTTGTCGGGGAGACATCGCGCCGTGATGTAGCGCTCACTCATTTCTACCGCGGCAACGATGGCATCATCGGTGAACTGGACCCGGTGGTGTTCCTCGTACCGTTCGCGGAGCCCCTTGAGGATCTCGATCGTTTCGTCCTTTCCGGTTGGTTCGACGATGATCTCTTGAAACCGTCGCGCGAGTGCGTTGTCCTTCTCGATGTATTTGCGATATTCATCGAGCGTCGTCGCACCGATGCACTGGATTTCGCCGCGCGCCAGCGCGGGTTTGAGAACGTTGGCGGCATCGATCGCGCCCTCGGCACCGCCGGCGCCGACGAGCGTGTGAAGTTCGTCAATGAAGAGGATCGTGTTTTTGACACGTCGCACTTCCGTCATCACCGCTTTGATTCGCTCTTCGAATTGGCCTCGGTACTTCGTACCGGCGACCATCATGGCGAGGTCGAGGACGACAATCCGTTTGTCGGCGAGGATTTCGGGAACTTCACCCGAGATCACTTTTTGGGCGAACCCTTCGACGATGGCCGTTTTCCCGACTCCGGCTTCGCCCAGCAGAACGGGATTATTCTTTGTGCGGCGGCAAAGGATCTGGATCGCGCGCTCGATCTCACGGGCTCGGCCAATGACCGGATCGAGTTCCCCTTTTTTGGCGAGTTCGGTCAGGTCCCGACCGAAACTGTCGAGCGCCGGGGTTTTGCTCTTGCCACCCTTTGTGCTTCCCGAGGAACTCTCGGCGCCTTCGCCGGTTCGTCCACCGCGTTCGCCGACTTCGGCGCCCTCAAGTCCGTGCCCGAGCAGGTTGAGGACCTCTTCGCGGACATCCTCGAGCTTGAGACCTAAATTCATGAGAACTTGAGCGGCTACGCCCTCTTGTTCACGCAAGAGGCCGAGCAGGATGTGCTCGGTACCGACGTAGCTGTGGTTGAGGTTGCGGGCCTCTTCCATCGAGTACTCGATCACTTTTTTGGCGCGGGGTGTTTGCGGAAGCTTGCCGACGGTGACCATTTCCGGGCCACTTTGAACGAGTTTCTCAACTTCGAGACGTATTTTCCGCAGATCAACTTCGAGGTTCTTGAGCACGTTGGCCGCGACCCCGCTGCCTTCTTTCACCAGACCGAGCAAAATGTGCTCGGTTCCGATGTACTCATGATTGAACCGTTGAGCCTCTTGGTTGGCCAATTGCATGACCTTGCGGGCTCGATCTGTGAAGCGTTCGTACATGTTTATGCCCCTCGTTTTACCGCTCGTGTGCCTTTCTCACGGCCTCAGCAGATGACCGACCCTCCGCGGGGATGAGAGAAAGCGTGTCGTTCGTGTGATATGGGCCGCCTGCAAGCGGCCACTGGTGTCCAGCAACGGAATCATTCGTCACGGGAACCGCGCAATCCATGGCGAAGCAAACCTTACGCCATTCGGGATGCCATTCGTCGAACGAACGCAAAAACGCGTTGCCCTGCCATCCCGGACCGACTAAGACTTCCGTCGTCACTTCCAATTCTAACGGTTAAGTCAAAACTCGGGGATAGCAGGTAATTGGCGATCCGCCACCCATCGACACCAGCCTGATCGGCGCTGCCATTGCGGCAGTCACTCGCCAGCCTGGCAGGCATCCAGCGGCTTTAGGAGGGGTCGACAAAAGGCGTCGAGCGAGCCGCCGATTGCCGTTCAGGGGACTCGGACACTTCGTCGTCGCTGTCACGCGTTGTCGGTTTTTCGGGGAGCGCGGTGGCTTCCTGCTGCGAAGCATCGGGGCCCGAGTTGGCTTCAACGTGATATCGATGGTCGCGCGCCAGACGTTTCGCTTCGGCCTCGACCTCCAACCACCATCGATCGGCCACCTCGGTGCGACGAATTTCGTCCAGTTGTCGCAGCGCCGCCTCGAATCGCCCGGTGTGACGGTAGACGCCCGCCAATAGCAGAAGGGCCGGTGGGTCGCGGTTTTCGATCGCCAGACAATCGACGAGCAGGGCCTCTGCGGCCCCCCAATCTTGTCGAAGGTAAGCGTGATGGGCGTCGACGAAGCGGTCAGGTGCATCGGCCACCTGCCTGGGATGGATTAGCGCGGGCAGTTCTCGGACGCTTCGAATGACGAGGAAAACCCAGACCAGCGCGCCGACCCAACCGCCCATTCGAACGAGTGATAGCGTCAACCACTCGGGATAGAGGAAACGTGCGATGAGAAAAAAATTGAGCGCCAGCATGAACGCGAAGGCCGCGGGGAGTGCGGTCAAGCGTCCACGCCACCAGAGCTCGGGCAGCCCTGGCCAAAGGCATGTGAAGTACAGTTTCCCATCCATTCTGGCCGGTTTCCTGGTCGACGTCTGCTCGCGGTGTTCGCTCCGCGTGGCAACGGTACCCGAGGGAGCCGTCCGTAAGCAAGAACAGTGTTTGCGAAACGAGTGAGCCGGGTGCATTGGCCCAATACTGGGCCAACGCATTTCCCTGAGCAGGTCGATGTGACCGGAGCGAGTTAGATGTTTGGTCCGACATATTACTCAACAATCAAATCGCTGGTCAGTTCGATCGGATGCGAGATATTGTAGTAGTTCGGACTCGTCCGCTGCACGACTTCGTGTATCTTCTCGAACTGCTCCTGGGTGCCATCGCCGCCGATCCGTACGGTGTAGTGCAGTCGTTCGTAGCCGCGGGCGACGCTGGGATCGATGTCTAGGAAACCACGCAGGTCAATGTCGCCCGTGATTTCCAATTCGAGTTTCGAGAGCTTTACGCCCATCACGGCGGCCACCATGGAGTAGCCAACCATCATGCAGGCGTTGGTTGCCGCCAGCAGGTACTCTTGCGGGTTAGCATTCTGGTTCGAGCCGCCCAACTCGCATGGCTCGTCGATCTGAATCTGGAACTGGCGGGCCACCTCCTGACCACCGATGGAAAAGCTGTCGACGAAGTGATCCGTGCGGGTGCCGCCGTCCCAGCGACTCTTGACAGTCCAGTGCGTTTGTCCGGCATCTGGGTTGTCCCTGATGTCCTCAATCGCTCGCTTCAGCGTGCCGACGTCAATGCCGTTGATCGTCTCGTAGGTGGCTTGCGTGGTCATCTTGCAGATCCTTGTGCTGGGGGATTGCCGCGACGGGCGGCGGGTTCGATTCACTACTTGTGATTATCGGGCCGTTTCGACGAGCGCACAGTGAACTCCGAGTAACCCCCGGGTGAACTTGAGGTGCACCCATCGCCACCGCAATACTCGGATATCGAATGAGACTTGCCTGATTGAAAGTCGCATATAACCACCGGGGTTACGGGCCTACCCAAGCGACTCTTCCCAGCACCCTTTGATTGTTCGTGACTCAGGACGGTGCATGCTGGGGCACGAGCGAGTTCCTTAGCGAGCTGCAAAACGCCCTCAAAACGACTGCAATGCTAAC
>JBGTCJ010000217.1:0-12432 GCA_041748895.1 Pirellulaceae bacterium | reverse complement strand
GCGATTGATTTCTTGTTCGAGCTGCTCTCGTTCGCTCTCGATGCTCTTGAATAACTTGATCTGCTGCATGTTCTTGCGAGTCACGGGTCGTCGATGAGGAAGAAGGCCCCGCCGATTCTTGCTTGTCACGGCAGTTGACGCAACAATCCCACATCCTCCGCCGTGCGTTATAAGTGAAAATCGCCCTGGTTTCGTTGATCGCCCAATCGGAAACGTTTCAGCAGGCTAGCCAATGGCCGTGGGTTTTGCTCGCGCTGCTCACGGTTCCGTTATTGCTGGTCATTTGGCGATTCCGCACCTACCCGACCTGGGTGTGGCTGGTCCCGCTCGGGCTGGCCCTCCTTTTCTCCGGATTGTCACTCGTTTCTCCGATCTGGTTGACTTTGGTAATGGTCGTGGATTGGGCGCTTTTAACCCTGGTGATACTTGACCTGATCGTTTTCTTAACTTCGACCCGCGTGGGGATTTCGGGGGATCGATCGGTCGCACAGACCGCATCGCTCGGCGTTGATCTCGCGAGTGAGGTAACGGTCGAAAATCGCACTCGCATCACCTTGCGCGGACGAGTCCGTGACGATTTGCCGGAACATTTTGAAGGATCGCCGGCCGAGCACCGATTGTTGCTTCCCCCTGGTGGACGCGTCACCATGCGGCGACGGCTAACGCCAAGGCGACGCGGCGCGTTTGCTCTCGAACACCTTTACTTGCGGCTCAAGAGCCCGCTGCGATTCTGGTCGCGAATGATCACACTCCACGTCTTAAGTAGCTTGAACGTCTACCCTGACAAGAAGCAACTCTCGAATTATGCCATTCTCGCAAGGACCAACCGATTGAGCCTGATCGGCGTCCGTCGTACCAGAAGGATCGGGCAGGACAGCGATTTCGAACGGCTCCGCGACTACACCCGAGACGACAACTATCGCCACATCGATTGGAGAAGCACGGCGCGACGTAGCAAGTTGACGGTCAAACAGTTTCAGTCCGACCAGAGCCAGCGGGTGGTCTTTTTACTCGACTGCGGGCGGATGATGACCAATCAGCGCGCGGGGTATTCCTTGTTGGATCATGCACTCAATGCCGCGCTGATGATGGCTTACGTGGCTCTGCACCAGGGAGACGAAGTCGGCATGCTTTGCTTCAGCGACCAGGTGGACACCTACGTGCCGCCTCGGGGAGGGGGCAGCCAAATGAATCGGTTGATCCAGGCCGGGTTTGACCAGTTTCCGCGGCTCGTCGAATCTCGTTATGACCAAGCGTTCATGTACCTAGCGAACCATTGCAAACGCCGCTCGCTGGTGGTCCTGGCGACCAGCATCATCGATGAGGTCAACGCCAATCAGGTCGTTGACCACCTCGCAAAATTGACCGCCCGACACCTGCCCATGATCCTTTTGCTTCGTGATCGCCAAGTCTTTGATGCTGCGGATCACCCTGAGGGCTCAACGCTCAACCTATACCGCTCCGCGGCGGCTGCGGACTTGCTTCTTTGGCGTCACCAGGTGATGACCGATTTGCAGCACAAGGGGGTGCTCGTCGTCGACGAATTTCCTGACGAGTTGACGGCGCCATTGATCAATCAGTATCTCCGCATCAAGGCGAAGCATTTGCTTTAGCGGGAGGCGCCGCGGCCACCTGGACCAGGAGCCGCGGATCAAACCGCAACGGCGGCTCGAATCGCGGGATAGGGGTCATAGTTTTCAATCGCAAAGTCGTCGTACGCGAACTCGTCCACCGACTCATGTTGCCCGCTGATCCGCATCACCGGCAACGCCCGCGGGCTGCGCGACAATTGCAGGCGGGCCTGCTCGAAATGGTTGTGGTAGAGGTGAACGTCTCCAAAGGTGTGGACAAAGTCTCCCGGAGCCAGTCCCGTCACTTTCGCCATCATCATCGTCAGCAAAGCGTAGCTCGCGATGTTGAACGGAACGCCGAGAAAGAAGTCCGCACTTCGTTGGTAGAGTTGGCAGCTGAGCCGTCCGTCGGCAACGTAAAACTGAAACAGGAGGTGGCACGGCGGCAGCGCCATCCGATCGACGTCAGCGACATTCCATGCCGACACGATCAACCGCCGTGATGCAGGGTTGACACGTATTTCATTCTGAACCCAAGCGATTTGGTCAATGGTTCCGCCATCACGCGACGGCCATGACCGCCACTGATGACCGTAGACCGGCCCCAGTTCACCCGCATCGTCGGCCCACTGGTCCCAAATGCTGACCCCATTCTGCTTGAGGTATCCGATGTTCGTCTCACCTCGGAGGAACCATAGCAATTCATGGATGATCGATCGAACGTGCAGCTTCTTGGTCGTTAGCAGCGGAAACCCCTGTGAAAGGTCAAACCGCAGCTGGCGCCCAAATAGGCTTCGGGTGCCGGTTCCCGTCCTGTCGTCGCGGTCGCTACCACGGTCGAGAATTTCCGAAAGCAGATCGAGGTACGTTTGCATCCGATCGAGTTTAGCTAACTCGCCTCCCGCGGGTCGAGCCGGGTGTGGTGTGAAGGCCAGCAGGTGAGGGCGTTAAGAAGTTCGCGCGTCGAGCGTCCAGTGACGGTCGCTGCTGGGTCGGACCGCCGTGGCGTCGAATCCCAACTCCGTCGCCAACTCGCGTGCCTCCTCGAGCGTGAGCGCGGCGTGCAGCGAGGCACGGAACATCGCTCGTGCCGACTCCGATTCTAGAGACGCATGAGCATTCACGAGCTGGTCGACCTGTTGGGAGGTGGCCGGCCGCATCAGGTCGCGTACAAACAGGCGGCCACCGGGGCGAAGCAATCGTTTTGCCGCTTCCAACGCGAGACGGGGTTCGGCGAGGTGATGAACCAGAGAGTTGCTCATCACGGTGTCGGCTAGCGGCTCTCGAAATTCGTCGAGCCGTTTGACATCGGAGTGGGCCAACTGGATTCGGTCAGAGACCCCGGCGATCTCGACCCGTCGCCGCGCCAGATCGAGCATCTCGGTACTGGCATCGATCGCCAGCACTCGCGCCGTGTCGACACGCGCGCAAAGTTCGATCGGAATCAGTGCGGTCCCCGTACCGAGGTCGACCAGATCGGTACCGATCGGTCCACCGGCGAGCAAATCATCCACGAATCGACGATTCACTTCGCTGTGATCCATCTGGTCGTAATCGTTCGCCTCGTCGAAGGATTCCATCACTTCGGGCTCGAGTGTTCTCGGCAGTGGTAGTCCGGCCAAATGGGATTCCAACTCAGTCGTTTCGGGATGCGGCTGAATTCGCATCAGTCGAGGCCAAATCGCGAGCAATGCTGCGGAGGCGAAGTACCCGGTCGCGTACTCAAGCGTCATCGATCGATAGATGGCCGGCAGGACCAGATCACCCCATGATGTGGGTCCCAGTGGCAGGAACAAGCGATTCTCGGCGAGCGGAGAATGGATAAAGCCGAAAAGGGTCAGTCCGCCTGCGACGCAAAGCACGATCGCCGCCAATGGCAATTTGCGATCGATGATTGAAGCGAGAGACCAGGCCCAAAGGAGACTGGTGAGAATGAAGCCGTTGGACAGCATGGTCAGCGTCGCGAGCTTCTCTTTCAGAACGGAATCGCCCAATGTCGAGGGGTTGAGCCCAGCGGCAAATGAGTTGGGGTCTCCAAAGATTTGGTTCGGAAATGCCAGCGACAGGAACGCGAGAGCCGGTACGCAGCCCAACGCGACCGCGGCGTAATGACGCGACGGGGTGGCGAAGAAGCTTTGTGCCGTGATTTCCAGTCCGATGAAGACGAGGATCGGAAAAACGATCGCCGGTGGAAGGTAAGCGTTGAGGTAAGTGAAATATCCGACAACCCCTGCGGTGCCGACGACTAAAGCCGTAGCGAGACTGTACGCCGCTCGCCCTCCCATCGCTTTGTATGCCGGGTGGCCAATGTAGGGAGTCGTCTGAATCACTCCGCCCGACATGCCTGCGATGAGGGTCGCCACTCCCTCGACCGCGATGACCGTTCGGGTGTCGTAGTCATCTCCAGCCGCCGCGGCCGATTCGGTGCAGTCGATTCCCCCCACGACGGTCATCAGAGCGAAGGGAAACGCGATCGGCAGGTAAGGCAGCGCGTCGGGGAACGAGGCCAACCAGCCAAAATTCCAGGCATCCAGCCAACCGCTCGGAAACCAAATGACGTCCGGTTTTGTCGGGGCGTGATATCCGTCGATTCCCAGAGCGACCATCAAGTAGTAAACCCCGCCGGCGACCACCAAGGCACCGACGGTTCCAGGCAACCTGCCCGGAAACGGAATTCGTCCGATTAGCGTGGTGAGGACAATGACCAACGCAAGCATGCCCGGAAGTGGGTGGGCGAAAATATCGAGAATCGGCATGAAACTGATCAGCACCAGCGCGATGGCTGCGAGTGATCCCAACAAACCCGCACGCGGGACCACACGCCGAATCCAACCGCTGACCATCGCGCAGGCTAGCTTCAGCACCCCGCTGAGCACCAGACACCAAATACCGATGTGCCAGGTTCGGGTTGCCGCAGCGATCGGATCGAGACCAAGGACCTCACGACCAACGAGGAACGAAGGACCGAGAATGAAAAAGGCCATGCCGAATAACGATGGCGTGTCGATACCCAGTGGCATCGCCGTGACATCATCGCGGCGCGTGGTTTTGGCCAACCGAAATGCCAAGTAAAAGAAAGCCAGGTCACCCACGAGAACGCCTAGGGCCGTGCCCGGGACCATCCGGGTGATGATGAAGTCAGCTGGAAAGCCGAACCGCAGCGACAGCAGAACGACGAGCAGGAGCAGATTGGCGATGTTGTCCAGCAGCAGTCCGAAGAATGCATTGACGTCGCCGGGGCGGGCCCAGCGGTAGGGCGGGCGCTTGGGCATGGCGGTGCCGGTCGATGGAGGCAAGGTGGTTCCCCAGAAAATGAATGGCGGACGATCGTGATGCGACGATCGTTCGATCGCCAACAGCCTGCCGAAACTGCCCGAAACCAAGATGCCCACCACCTCCGAGCCGACGCCGACTAGCCGCCCGGAATATATACGAACTTCCGCCAACTTGTTAGGCAGCCGTCTTGTCAGGCAGCCGCTTGGCGGCGACGATCCAGGGGCTGTTCGACGATGCGTCACAACAATCCAAATCCCTGTTTTCTGGATTCATCTCGCCATGGCTACGGCTGTAACTGAACCGAGCGCACCATCCGATCGTTGTCTCGAATCGGACCAGCCATCCGTGGCGTTTCACCGCTTGGCCGATCAGGTGCTCGGCGGAACACCCATCACTCGAGGCGATGCACTGGCATTGCTTCGCTCGCACGACGATGACCTGCTCTCGTTACTCGACGCATCCTTTCGCATTCGCCGCCGATATTTCGGGAAGACCGTCCAACTCTACTTTCTGATGAACGCCAAGAGCGGGCTGTGTCCTGAGGATTGCCACTACTGCAGCCAATCAAAGGTCTCCGAAGCGCCGGTGCCCAAGTACAACATTCTGCAGCGTGAGAAATTGCTCGCCGCCGCTGCGCTCGCGGCGGAGCGAAAAGCGAAAACGTATTGTTTGGTGATTTCCGCTCGCGGACCCAATGAGCGGGAAATGAAGGCGGTCGAGACGATCGTCCCCGAGATCAAGCAGAAGTACGGATTGGACATCTGCGCCTGCCTCGGTTTGTTGACGGACGAGCAGGCTCGGCGGCTCAAGGCCTGTGGCGTCGATCGGGTTAACCACAACCTCAACACGAGCGAGCAGCACTATGCAAAAATCTGCACGACCCATTCCTATGCCGATCGGGTGCAGACGCTGCGTCACGTCCGTGATGCCGGCCTCGAGGTCTGCAGCGGTGGCATCATTGGCATGGGCGAATCAGCCGACGACGTGGTCTCGATGGCGATGCAGCTCCGTGAATTGGAAGCCGAATCGATTCCGATTAATTTCCTCAACTCGATCGATGGAACTCCGCTCGAGAAAACCAGTGACCTTTCGCCGCAGGATTGTTTGCGGACCCTCGCCATGTTCCGATTCGTCAATCCGACGAGCGAACTGCGAATCTCAGGCGGACGTGAACTGCATCTTCGCACGCTTCAGCCGCTCGGGCTTTACCCCGCCAACAGCATGTTTGTCGGTGACTATTTGACGACCGACGGCCAACCGCCCGAAGCCGACTTCCAGATCATTCGCGATCTCGGGTTTGAAGTTACGGGGTTTGCCCAAGCCACGACCGATCAGGTGACTCGCTGACGTGATAGCGATGACATTTTGTGCAGGAATCGCCGGCCGCGGACGACGTGTGGCAGGCGGCGCAGAGTGCCTTCGAAACGGGCAGAAAATCATCTCGCCTTAGTCCGCTGGGATGGTTGCTGCCAGACACCTGTGTGACCGGGTCCGCGTCGGAAGGTTGGCCGAACGTCGATCGTTGGCCCGAGGAGACGGGCGCCACCGTATGGCACGCGGAGCAATCGGCCAGTTCCGGAAGATTCAGGTGGGGGCGGTGGGCAAATTTGGTGAATGACGCGCGATCGACGCCAACCGGATGCGCTTTCCAGTTGGATCGCGGTGGGACTCCTTTGTAGCCTACGGCCAAATCGTGAGGGGACTGGTCTGCCGGACTTGCGGCGCCTGGATGGCACCGCGCGCACGCGGCCACCGGACCGGAGGACAGCAGTTGCCGACGAATGTCGCTCGCCTCCGGCAGCCCCGAAGCCAATTCAACGGCGGCCTTCAGCACCGGATCGGCGTGTCCAAACGCTTGATACGTGATGGCCATCCTCCGATCGTCACGGTACCACCCGCCGGCGAAGAGTGTCGCCTCAGGGTTAGCTTCCACCCGCGATGCCTTTGATGGTGTCGACATTTGTGGTTGATCAGCCAACGGATCGGAGCCACCGAGCGTCAATGGATCGAGTCCCAAGAGGTCGTTGTCGTCCGAATCGTCGGGATCGCGATCCGAAGGTGCGCCGGAATCGCCATTGGACCGGTTCCGATCGGAGGCGAGCCAAAACGCGTGGCCGGCCCGGCGCGGCGGCAATGAGGCCTGGGACGACGCAACCGAAGGCGGCTCACCGAACCATCGTTGCCTCGCGTCCCAAAGCCACTGCGGTGGCAGTCCAGAGAGCATGCTTCGTACGCGCTGGGTTTCGTAGGGCGGGGCGCTCGTGAGTCGCCGGGATGCTCCTCCCCTAACCGACAGATCATCGATCGCGCTTCGAATCGCGGTCGCGATCGTTTCGGCCGCTTCCCGCTGTTCGGGTTGCGACGGGTCGACGCTGGCCAGTGAAATCCGCGACGCACCGGCGGGCGCCAAACCGGCGATCGCTTTTCGCGTCGCTTGGTCACCGTCGATCATCCAGAGGGTTAGTGCTGACAGTTCACCATCGTAGAATCCGAGCGCACCCTGGGGCCAGGGAGACACGGCGGCGCGCGATCTGTCGCCAAGGGTGGGCAATGCAAACAGATCGAAACGACCACCCGCTTCCTGCTGAAGTGGTTGATCGTGACACTGACCACAGGCGGTTGCGTAATCGGTGACTCGAGAGAAGTCATCGGCAGAGGTTGGTGTGTGGCAGCGACGGCAATCGAACTTCACAGCAGCCGCGCCGGCCGCCGGATTGGCTGCGGGAAAGTGTTTGGTCCAGTGGCTGGTGTGGTTGAATTCGATCGAGATCCGAGTGCCTTCGCCATCATCGCGATAGGGCCAGAAACCGAGTGGCGGGTGCGAGGTGGCGAACGAACCGAAACGAGCGGTATGGCAGGTCTGACACTGGGCATCGCTGACCATCGAAAGGTTGGCATCCGTGCCGCGATGTTCGCGGTGACACGCTGAGCAGGCGACCTCATCCATGGCGAAGCTTGGCGAGGGGAGCCAAACGTTGCGTAACGACGAACTTGGTGACGAAGCCAGTTCAAGCCGGATCGAATCGAGACGGTCCAGCGGAAGGTTGTGGGCATGACGAGCGAGATCGACCGGCATTTGAGTGTGGTGGCATTCAAGACATCGATCGACCTGATCAGCGCCAAAATGGTTTGGGTCGCTTGGGCCGCTGGCCGAAAGAAGCCATGAACTGAATTCGGCTTGCACGTGGCAGGCGGCACATCGCTGCGACTCCATGGTCCCCGAAAGGATTTGTGCGTGGGGCCTGGAGAGCTCGCCGGGCTTGAAGAAAGTGGATCCGAACCCGTACCCGGCTGCGATCAAAGCGCCGACGCCCAGAACAAACAGAGCGATCCGCAGTCGGCGGGCGCGGCCGCACCACGTCAAGGCCGGATGGCATCGATCCCGTTCGCTCTGACAGCGGCCTGTTCGCGTCGGACCGAGCTCACAGCTGCAGAGTCCGGCGGCGCGTGGATCGCTCGAGTCGACGTTCAGCAGGCGGCCACACTGGTAGCGATCACCAGGGCGATCGTTCTTGGGGGCTGCGGGCAATTCGTGTTCGTCGCGGCGCATGCGTCGTTGCGGCCGGAAACCGCATCAAAGTGGCGAGGGGCTAATGAATCATGCCGGTTGCAATCACGACGTGTACCAGTGACCAACCGGCCAAGACAAGGGAAGCCGCGGTATGAATGACAAGCCACCCGCGCAGTCGATAACCCATCGCGCGGTGGTAGTCGAGGTCATCGCGATGGCGAATGAACGCGGCCAATCGATCGCGGGTGGAACTCACATCGCGATCGATGTACCGTCCTAGTTCATTGAGTTCCGCAAGCAATCGGCGGCGTTGCACGCCGGTAGGATGGAGTAGGTAGTGCCAAGAAGGCCGCGATGCAAAGTAGGGTTTGAGCGTCCGGCGATAATAGGTTTCGATGACGCATCGGTCGGCCGATTCGGGCAATGCCGAGATCGCTTCGTCAGCGGCTATCGCCAATTGCCCACGATGCCAAACGATGCGATCGAATCGAGGTTGGACGGAAAGGCCGGTCAGTTTTCGAGGCGCCGAGCGGCTGAGCAGAATTCCATAGAATCCACTGGCACTCACCGAGAGAAACAGCATCGCAAGTCCGCCCTCAAACCAACCCGACGCGATCCATGTGGGGACATGAAGCCAGAAAGCGATGCAAGCGAAGAGCCCCGTGTAGAGGTGGATCTGTAGCCAGACGCTTACGGGCCACAGCGGCAGAACGATCAGACGTCGCCGCACACCCAACAACATCAGCAGCAGCAGACAACCCGCCAAAACCGATCCGCTGAATACCGCCTCGCGACCGAGCGAATGGCGGATCAAATCGTGACCCCAAATCAACGCGGCGGAAGCGGCGGCGGTGATCCCGATTGCGATCCAGCGGCGAAGCGCGAACGTGTAGCGGGGTTGCCCAATGATGGTCGGCGGCGGCTGGACCGGGTCCGAAACGCTACGGGGGCACCGCTGACGCGTGACGTTTTCGGCCAGTGCATTTGCTGTCATGGTTCACGCCGCTGCCAGGGGCCGCGTTGCTCGAGAAATGCCTGCAGTGGACGCGACTGGGTGAGATCAATGCGAACGAGGGCATCGTGTGGGCATGAAGCGACACACGCCGGTCCCGACGGTTGTGACTGACACATATCGCATTTGGTGGCTTTGGAAACGGTTTGATGCGTTCTGCTGTCACGATACGGGTTTCCGGACCTATCGCTGATGGTCGCCATGCGAATGCTTTCGTAAGGGCACGACGCGGCGCAGATTCCACACCCCACGCAGATCGACTCCTGGATCTGGACCACGCCTGTCGTAGGGTGACGGTGGATCGCGCCCGTCGGGCAACCGAGCATGCAAACCGGATCACTACACTGCATGCATGCTTGAACGAACTGCAGGTGACCGTGGGTCAGGCCCTCACGCACGAATCGAGGGTTGCCATCGTGGGTCTCGCCGCAGGCACGAACGCAGTCGTCGCAACGTGTGCACCGATTGAGGTCGATGACCATCGCCTGACGTCCATTGAGCAACCGGTTCTGGACGATGAACTCCATTTGTCCGGTGTGATCGAGTTGATGGCCAGTTCTGGCCGGATGATCGCTACCGGAGGTTTGCGACTGGGTCGGATCGGGATCTCGCACCGATTCCCGCCGATCGGCGCCCGTGGTGCCACGCCTTGAACGCGCCGCGCGCAGAGTTCGCTGGCACGATTCGGGCAACTCGCTCTGCCTAACGTAAGGGAGGATCTCCGTAGCAAAGGTTTCGATCGGGATCTGAAGTGTGTCGAGAAATCCGATGGCTCGCAGAGAGTGTTGCAGCGGGATTGCCGGCTGATCGTCCTGACGATGGATGGCTTGGACGATTTCGTCGAGGCCAAAGAAATGGCCACAACCAAGATAAGCGGTCGTGCGATGGCCTGAGCCGTAGCTCTGGCTTGTTCTGGCAAACCCGCTTCGGATGATGATCAAATCGGTGGGGGCATGCCCTTCCATCGCGACCACCGGCTCGCGCTCAATTTGCTCGCGAGCCGCAAGCTTTCGTGCCTGGCGAAAGTCGGCGTTCCACTCCATGCGACCATAGCTTCGCAGACCGACGCTTCCGACAATGCGATCGAGCGATCCGGCGGGGACATGGCGAAGTAGCGAGATTTCTCCGAGATGTAGCCGCAACCAGTGGCTTCGATAGTGCTGCTCGAGTTGGTCAGCGAACCGCCTGTCTCGTCGCAGCAGACGGAGCCCCTGCCAACGGATCTCGACCACGGTCGCTTCGGTGCTCGCGATCACAGTCGCCGCGTGGGGCGTTCGGTACATCGCGGCAACTTCCCCGAACATTTCGCCGGGGCCGAGTCTTGTTGGCCCGCGAGCGTTCAGGATCGCGCTGTAATCCTGCAACAGAAGGACGGGGCGATCATCGACCGCTCCGAGGGATGCTCCGCCCCCGGACGTGTTGTCGAGGGAGATCTCGTCGATCGAGCGCGCTTCGGCATGCGGGCTCCGCGACCACCAACGCGAAAGCGACTGAATCCAGGACAGTTTCTGTGCCGGTTGCCGCCCGAGATAGGCGGCGGGCAAGCCCCCGACAATCACACCCACTTCGCCAGCGAGCACCAAAAAAGCGCTTCCCCCATAGTCGCCTTCCCGAACGAGCACTTCGCCCGGCTCGCAGCGCAGGATCCGGCAATCGTTTCGGAGAACCCCGTCCAATGGGGTGGTCTTGGGGAACGAGCCATGGTCCAGCGACGCGAAGGGCTGGCGTGACCTGAGCCACGCGACATCCGCGTCCGTCACCGACGGGTCGAGCGGTTGGTCCCACCTCTCAGGGCGGCGGACCAGCGTCGGGGGTGCGGGGGTCAAGAATCGTTCCATGCTCCTTGACGTAGTCAACCCGAGATCGGGGAGTCAAGGGACAATGGGCAACCTCACGGGGACCACACGGTTCCTCGAATGACGCAATCGAAACGCGATGCGAACCGATGCATCAACGCTGCTTGGCGATCTCCTCGGCTTTTTTGAGCGTGGCGCTGAGGTCCTTGTGATACTTCATGCCATCTCGAATCGCCTCAGTAAACGATTTGACTAACGCCTGGTACTGCTTGGCGTCAGCCGGTGCCCGCATCACTGGCTCGTTTTTCTTGAGTGCGGTGAACTCCGCATTCAATTCCTTCAAGCGATCCTCGAGCAGTTTGACCGATGTCCCCATCGAGCGAATCGATGTGCCCAATTCGGCTCGGGCTTTGGCGTAGGCGCCAGTGTCAACGACTCCTTGCTTGATCATGTCGTCGATCGCTTTCTTGGGCGTCGTGTTGTCCTTGATCGCTTTCTCAGCGTCCCGAATGATGTCTTTGCTTGTGGGCATCTCAATGTCTCGCTGGTTGGTTGGTATTGAGCGATAAACACGTACCTGACTAGAGCAAGATATCGTCTATCACACTCGGCGTTCCGACGCCGGTCAACCGGGTGTCGAGTCCCTGAAATTTGACGCTGAATCGGTTGAAGTCGATTCCGCAAAGACGCAAGAGGGTCGCGTGAAGATCGTGCATGCTGACCACGTTCTCGATCGCGTGATAGGCAAACTCATCGGTGGCACCATACTGCATCCCCGGTTTGACACCGCCGCCGGCAAGCCAAATGGAGAACGCGTTGATGTGATGGTCGCGTCCGGTTCCTTGGCCCATGGGGGTCCGTCCAAATTCTCCGCCCCAAAGTATCAGCGTGTCATCGAGTAGCCTACGACGCCGCAGATCGAGGACCAGCGCCGCACTGGCGCGATCGGTTTCGGCCGCGGCCAATGGCAAGTTCTTTTCGATCCCCGTGTGATGATCCCAAGCGCGATGGTAGAGTTGGATGAAGCGTACGCCCCGCTCGGCGAGGCGTCGCGCGAGCAAACAATTCGACGCAAAGCTGCCGTCGCCTGGCTGGTTCACGCCATACAACTCGAGTGTTTCGCGGGTTTCACTCGAGTAATCCGTCAGGTCGGGAATCGACGACTGCATCTGAAACGCTAGCTCGTACTGCGCGATCCGCGTCAGAATTTCAGGGTCCCACTGGTCAGACGCCAACCGCCCGTTCTGACGTTGGATCTCCTCAACG
>JBGTCJ010000216.1:0-3438 GCA_041748895.1 Pirellulaceae bacterium | reverse complement strand
GACAACCCACTGGGGCAGGTCGTAGGGATGGAGCGCCTCCACCGCCTCGCGGAGCTCATCGACCTTGAGCGTTGTCGTCTTCATCACCAATCTCCATTCCGATTCCACGCACATTCGCCGCTCCCAGACGTAGTGGCTCTCGATCGGTCCATCGATCTGGACACAAGCCACGAGCCGTTTGGAAAGCACTTCGGCGGCAATCCGCCGAGCGTCCTCGATCGAACCGACCGTGGTCGTAGCAATGGCCACCACACATTCACCGAGCTCCGAATCAGCCGCCATCGCTTCACTCGCTTCTCGTGCCACGATCGATCCAACGACATGGGACGGTATCCCGCGATCGCCTCGACCACAACCCTCGCGGGCCCCGACGGAAACCCATCGACCGTCAGACCGCTTGGGAAACTTCAATCTCCCTCGCCAGACGCTTTCGCGCCACGTGCAACCGTCGCTTGATCGTGCCGATCGGCGCGTCAAAAGCATCAGCCATTTCGACCACCGTCTGTCCCCTCAAATAAAACGCTTGCAGGGTTTGTCGATCGAGTTGTCCCAGCCTTGCGACAGCCGCTCGCAGGTCCTCGGCCTGCTCACGTTCCGCCGCGTCTGAATCGGGAGACCCGTCGCCGGAAAGGCACGTTGCCTCGAGCACCGTTGGGTCGCAGGCCATCGCCCGCGGCCGCCTCGTCACGTGATTGATCGCCATCCGATGCACGATCCGCCGCAACCACCCGCCGAAGGCTTCCGGGACTCGCAGTTGGTCGAGTTTCTGCATCGCCTGAACAAAGACGTCCTGCGCCAGCTCTTCGGCCTCGTCGGCATGCCGCAGTCGCCGCATCGCCAGGGCGAAGATCGCAGGACGGAAACGGTGAAACAACTCTCCGAACGCCTCGCGATCACCATCCTGAGCGGCGCGAACCAAGACGGCAACCGTTCGTGCTTCGTGCGTCTCACCCGTCGCGGGCTGGCGCGTGATCAATGATTTGGTCTGCGTGGTCGATTCGAGCGATGCGGTCGCCGTGTCAACTGTCGCCGGATCGGCAAGGATGGGCATGGAAAATTCCTCGAAGGGGTATCGCAACACGAGCAGGCCGACCGATTCTTGAGGAGATGACGCGTCGCCACCCTCAAGCCATCCGCCGAGCGATCCATGGATGCCAATCGGTGAGCGACGCGTGACCCGTGCAGGCACGAAGGTCTTGTCAAACCGCTGCGATTGGTGATCGCCAAGCCCGGGTTGTTCTGTCCCCAAAAGCTTGACGCGAGACGATTCAGACCGGCTGGTTAGCCGCGACCGCCAAAAGCTCTATCGCCCACTGGTCGGCACGCCTGATCGAATTCAGACCGCCAACGACGCGACCCGGATGCGCGATCCTGGTCAAACATCGCGAGCCGATATGCGGGCATCGGTTTCGAGTCGCCAAGAACGGGGCACAAACAGAGTCCACGGAGCTCAAGACGCGTCGTCCCACGGTGGTAGAAGGTCGGCGTCCCATGGAGAAACTCAGCGGCGAACCGATCGACGACCTGAATCGCTACGTTGGCCATGACGGCTACATTGCGAATGACGGCGACGAGATTTAGTTCGAAACGCATCGTTACCTCCGGGTGCCCGACGGGACACGCGTACCCCTGCCTCGCGACAGGGGCCAACGGAAATGGAAAAAAAGGAACACCGGGACCGATTCCCGGCTTCCGCAACGTTATCCCAGCAGCTTTCAAAAAGCTAGCCAAATCGCTCGAAAACGAAGCGACGCCACTTGGACAGCCCAGCGGAACCGAGGTTCGCGGCAAATCCTCGAAAAATTGCGATTTGCAATTCCGACTTTCACAGCCGCGCCGCCGATGGCCACTTGGGACCCTTTCGCCCCGGGCACCGCAGGAATCGCATGTAACCGCCATGCGCGGGGCATGCGGACAGAAAACGATCCGCACGGTCCGGTCGCTAGCGCTTACGGCTGGTATTGTTTTCACGGTCCGCTCGCTGGCGACCTACGAGCCGCCATGCGCGAGCATGCGGACAGAAAACGATCCACACGGTCCGGTCGCTCGCGCTTAAGGCTGGTCCGGAGTCGCTCCTTGGTTCCCGCCGCCGCTACATTGATCGCACCATGGACGAAACACATTCGACTGCCGGGAATCGCGCTGGACCGACCCGTGCGCTGGCGGATTCCGCTAGCGTCCTGAAACGAAATGTTCGGGAACTCTGGCGGGCGAGTGTCGATATTCTGATGCCGCCCTCGTGCGCCCTCTGCGGCGGCCCCGACCCGCAAACAACTGCCCCTTCATCGATCGGCAATCGCGTGGTCCCAGCCGCCCTGGTCGCCGCCGATTTCTGTCCCGGTTGCGACCTCGCCCTATTCGGGGCGCTACCCGGTGGTGTCGTGCTTTGCGGCCGCTGTGGTATGCCGCGTCCCTCGTCGGACCCCTCCCTGGACCTTCCCTGTCGAGCTTGCCAATCCACTCGGTACGACTTCGATCACGTCTACGCACTGGGAATCTACCACGACGCCCTTCGAGAGGCGGTGATTGCGGCCAAGCGTTCCAAACACGCTGAACTGGCCGTTGCACTGGGTCGACGGATCGGACAACAATGCTTGCCGGCGACAACGGCAGGGCACCTGGACTGCGTAGTCGGTACGCCTTCGCACTGGTTTCGACGTTGGAAACGAGGCGGTTTAAGTGGCGTCGAACGGATTACCAGGGCGGTCGCCCAATCGATCGACCGCCCCTACCGTCCGCTGCTTCGAACCGTTCGACTGACACGAAAACAGGGCATGTTGTCCGATGAAGAGCGAAAAGAGAACGTGCGTGGTGCTTTTGCCATTCACGCCAACCTTTTTTCTCGCCCATCACCGAAAATCACCGGCTTGCGAATTCTCCTGGTTGACGACGTTCTGACCACCGGTTCGACCGCGTCCGAGGCGGCTCGCGTGCTGAAGGATGCGGGGGCGGCAAGCGTCTGGCTCGCTGTCGTCGCCCGTGCCGTACGATCAACCTGACGATCGAATCGGAATCGATCGCTGCAAGTCCCATTTGGTTTTGATCCGCATGCCTTCACCCCGCAACAACAACCGCGCCCGAACGAAGAAATTCAAAAAGCCCAAAATGAGCTCGCCCGATATCTCTGTTCCCGATCAACCGAAACCGATCGGGGCGTTTCGACGAGCGATGCTGAGGGGGCTGGGTGTCGTTCTGCCGCCGCTGCTGACCGTGGTCCTGCTGATCTGGGCGTGGAACGCGATCGAGAACTACGTGCTGCGACCGATGGAAACGGGTGCCCGCCACGTGTTGGTGCTGTCGCTCAGCGATATCAAGCGAGCGGTCCCGTCGGCGGCCGTCGCGACCATCGACGGTGGCAGCCGCAGCGATGGCTTCACGTTCCAGGGCGAGCGTTATGTCCCGGACCCCACGCGCCGGCGGTATCTGCCCGAGTACGTC
>JBGTCJ010000215.1:0-14777 GCA_041748895.1 Pirellulaceae bacterium | reverse complement strand
GCTCCTGCATCGTCCTGTCCGCCATTGTCGAAGACGCGTAGCTTCGCGACAAAGGCCTCTAACTCCGCCGACGTGCGACTCGAACGGAAGTCAATCAGAGCCTGAGCGAGCGTATTGGATCCCGAGTTGACAACGATATTGACCGGGCGGGGATCCTCACGGGTAACCACGCGGATGATCAGATTCGATCCCGCGGACGACTTTCCCGATCCGGTATCCGCGAGGCCGTTACCCTCCTGCCCGCGGGCGACGATGCCACGTAGGTGGGCGGATGTCGGCCAACCCTCCGCGTGCAATCGGAGGGTCGGATACGCTTCATCGTATGCATCGATTAGCTGGTGAAAGAGGTGCGGGCGCAAGTCCTTGACTCCCGACGCCGGCGGGTCGCTGCGAAAGAACCGCCCCGTCACCGCGATCAATCCCTCGAGATCGAATTCGTTTGCGCAGACCAGCATGTGGGCAATCTGCTGCTCCTCATCCGGATCGTGGCCCATATCGGCCATGACGATTACGCGCTCTCTAGGCGTCGCTGCGTTATCGGCTTGAACGACCCCCGCGAATCTCGTCGCGAGCAGGCACGAAGCGACGAGGGCGACGAGGCTGATCGACTGAACCGATGCATACAATCGAATTTTCATGACGCCATCGACAAGGAGGGACCGACAAGGCCACGGCTGCGCCACCTTGCCTCGCGGGAGATTAGCGGGCGGTTAGAAGAATCGATACGACGCTCGCATGAAACGTCATCTTTCGCGTTTGCACAGTATTGGTCGACATCGGGCGGGCTTCAACCGTCCCCTTTGGGGCGCCAGCATGTCCCTGAAATCGAACCAAGAGCGGGTTGATACACGAGGGGCATCATTGCATCGTGAGTTTGGCGGTTAAGATATCCAAATTCATCGCAATTGAAGCGCGTTGCTGTCAATTGCTGCTAACCCCGGATGCAGCAACGCCTTGCCGCGGATCAAGTGCGATTGGGGTCTGATCCCTTTTCATATCGAGCCTAGCGTCCGCTAATTGAACCACCAGGTCGCTCGGGAAGCCAGCCGATGGAAACGAGGAACTCGTCCATCGCCGCGACCGTTTCCTCGTAGCGACCTTTTTCATTGCCAAAATTGAAGAAGCCGTGCCCCTGGCCCTCGTAGCCTACAAGGTCGCAGCGATTGCCTTTAGCCTGCATGGCTCGTTGAAATGCTTCGGCGGTGGCGTACGGAACGGTGCTGTCGTTACGACCATGGAAAATGATCGTCGGCGGAGTCCCCGCGACCACATGATGAGCCGGCGAAAGCTCACGCGGATCGGCACCCCACTTGCGATCGGGAACGTCCCTCGTAAAACCTTCGAGCACGAGTCCTTCCAAGGGCGCGAGCACGACCGCGGGATTGAAGAGAACGACCGCATTGGGAACGGAACTAATCTCCAATTTCTCCCCGGCTTCTTCGAACTGAGAAATCGTTGCCGTCGCGGCGGCGAGGTGCCCGCCCGCGGAGCCGCCGCCCGCTGCGATCCGCTGAGGATCAATACCAAGCCGCTGCGCGTTAGCGCGGACCCAACGAATCGCGGACTTGGCGTCGGCAACGCAGTGCGTTGGGTTGACGTCGTGCCTCGACGCAACGCGGTAGTCGGCCGTGATGGCCACCATTCCACGCGCGGCAAGATGGCGGCACTGGTTTTCGAACTGAGCCGGCGTTCCGCCGCTCCAGCCTCCGCCAAAAAAGAACACGATCGCGGGTCGGTTGGATTTGGGACCTCCGCTAGGTTCGAATATGTAGAGCGGCAGGTTGACGTCCCCAACCGTCTTGTAAACCTCAGTGCTCACCCCCTCAAAAACCGGCGGATACTCTCGCTTGGCAGCATGAAGCGAGGTGCCCGCGGCGAGCAGGAGGAAAAGTCCAAACAGTGCGCAAGCCCAAATGCGAGTGAATGAAGACTTCATGGATCTAGCTCGTGCTCCGATTTTGAGGGAAGGAGTTTTCATTGTGTTGGCCCAATGGGGCGTTGATTCAAGCGAAGAAGTCGACCTCACCGGTCGAGAGCTCGAAAAAGCCACCGATCATTTTGATGGAATTGGATTTCTCTAAATCCGAAATCACTTGGCTGCCAGAGCGGATCCGATCGAGGGTCAATTCGACATTCTTCCGCGCCACCACGTCAACAAATTCCAAGTTCTCCGCCGTGCGCGGCCCAGCATACTCCGCCTGCTCGATCGCAGGGCGAATCTTGGCAAGCAGTTGGGTGAGATTTCCGAGTTCCGCGCCCGCGATCGCTCCTTGGACGGCGCCACACGCCGAATGCCCCAGCACGGCGACCACCTTGGCGCCGGCCAACCGGGTGGCAAATTCCATGCTGCCAAGAAGATCCGGATTCTCGACGTTGCCCGCGACGCGACAATTGAACACGTCGCCCAACCCAAGGTCAAAGATGAATTCGGCCGGTGCCCTCGAATCGATGCAGGCCAATACCACCGCGGCTGGCGCCTGGCCGCCCGATGTCCGCTTCAACTCTTTTAGTAGGTCTCGGGACTGCTGCGTCCCTTCGCGAAATCGACGATTTCCCTCGACCGCCCGAGCAATGATCTGATCCGGTGTCATGGCGTCCCGGGTCGCTCGATCCAGCGGTAGCCTCGTCGAATCGCCCTCCCCGAATCTTTGCGGCGAGGCGGCGGTCAAATTCAACCCACAACAGGTCGTCGCGGCTACCGCCGCGGAGCCAATGGCACTTCCAAACAATTGCCTGCGAGACGATTGCGAAGAAAGCGACGAGCGAGATCGACGCGGCATGAGATGACCTCCGATTGGCAATTGCAGTGTCGAGTGAAGCGTCTAGCGCGAGCGGACGAGGGCAGACACGCAGCGCCCCAAAGCTCAAAAAAACAACGTAGGATTCAGCGGTCGCGGAGACTCATTAGACTGCAGCAAGGGGTACCGATCCATGCCGGATTGGGTTTTTAGGATCGGCTCGTGCCCCCGTTACGCAGCAAGGTCTTGATCCGATGAGTTCAGCGGCGACTATCTCAGTGAACGATGACGTGCCCGTCGCGACCTGGTTGAGAGAAGCGGTGGCGCGTGGGGCGTCCGATTTGCATCTGATTGGCGGCTACCCGCCTGTGATGCGGTTGCATGGCGCGCTGGAGGAACTCGATGTGGCGGCTTTGAGCAATGAACAGGCTCGCTGTTGGCTGCTGCCTTTGATGCCCGACGTGATGAGGGATCGCTTCGGATCGCAGCGAAATGCGGACTTCGCCCTCGAGTTGGATCGCGGAGGAAAGCGTCAGCGGTTCAGGGCAAACTACTTCATCGCTGCTGAGCAGCTCGGGGCCTGCTTCCGAATCATTCCCGACGAAATACCGGACTTCGAGTGGGCCGGGTTTCCTCACCGGCTGGCTGAACAATTGGCCGACTTTCGCAACGGGCTGGTGATTTTTTGTGGAGTGACCGGGGCTGGCAAAACCACGTCGTTGGCAATGATCATTCAATTGCTCTGCCAACGCGGAGGGTATCGCATCGTGACGATCGAGGAACCGATCGAGTACGTTTTTCCGCGAACCCGAGGTTCGCTGGTGACTCAGCGTGAAGTCGGCAGCGAAGTCGACGGCTTCGGCGAAGGTTTGAAGTCCGCGCTGCGGCAAGACCCCGACGTGATTCTGGTCGGGGAGATTCGCGATCGCGAGACGGCTCAAACGGCACTCAGTGCTGCAGAGACCGGGCACCTTGTGTTTGCGACCCTGCACACGCGAGACGCCAAGGGAGCCATAACTCGTTACGCAGACCTATTTCCCCAAGACGTTCAGCACGAGATCCGGTCGCAACTCTCCATCAGCTTGCGGGCAGTCGTCAGCCAGCACTTGATGCCCCACGCCAACCCGGGGGAGAAGCGGGTACTCAGTCTCGAGGTGCTCTTCAACAACACACCGGTCGCCATCGCAATCCGCGCTGGCCGGATCGAAAGCATCGAGAACGCCATCCAGACAGGCCGGCGTGACGGCATGGTGACCATGGATGAATCGATACGACAACACCTTCAAGCGGGCAACATCAGTCGCGAGACGGCCGAACATTACGTTTCGGATCGCGACTATCTGTAGCGATTGGTGGCCCGTCGGCTTCGTTGGCTACCGCAAACCCCGCAAAATTTGCTGCCACAACGGTGCTGGAATAAAATTTGCTTCCCCGTCAAAAGTGGCCTAGAAAACTAAAGCTTCGACGGGGGGGAGCGGAGCGGGGTTTGGTCGCTGTTCACGCAAATGGAGGTTTGGCCGGCGCCGCTTCCATAAAGGACTCGTATGCCTGAGCACGCAAACTGCTTGAGCTTGGAAAGATGGCTTGAATGATCGTCAAGACTCGCGCTCTTGGAGGGCAACGCATTGAAACATTTGTCGACGTTTGCCGTTGGCGAGCCGAACACACCGGTAGCCGTCCGGCATTCACCCATCTGTCGTCGACAAGTGATGGCGAAGCGGTCCTTTCCTACGCGGAGCTTGACCGACGCATCCGAGCCGTGGCGGGTGTGCTTTGTGATCATGGGCAGCGCGGCGATCGCGTACTGATCGTCCAGCAGCCAGGACTTGATTATGTGGTCTCGCTGTTTGCCTGCATGTATGCGGGGATGGTCGCGGTACCCATTTATCCTCCTGACGCCTTGAGGTTGCGTCACACGCTCCCCCGTCTGAAAGCGATTACGGCGGAGGCGGATGCTAGGGTAATGCTTAGCAGTCGTGCGATTCTGGGAGATTCGTTGGGACCGCTTTGGCAACTGTGCAAAAATGCCGCTTTGGAAATAGATGCCATCGACTGTTCGCAGGCGAGTCACTTTCGCGGGCCGCGTATTCGACCGACCGACGTAGGCCTACTGCAATACACCTCCGGTTCAACCGGCAAACCTCGTGGAGTGACACTTCGTCACGAGCACTTGATCGCCAATGTTCGGCAAGGGTACGAAGCGTTTGATGTGCCTAATGCCGTCGCGGTGATTTGGCTGCCACCCTATCACGACATGGGATTGATCGGTGGCATCTTGCTGCCGCTTTACGGTGGGCGACATAGCGTCTTGATCGATCCCGTTTCTTTCGTGCAGCGCCCAATTCGCTGGTTGGAAGCGATGTCGCGTTTTCGCGGCACGTCCACTGCGAGCCCCAACTTTGGTTACGAACTTTGCTTGCGGAAAATCCGGCCCGAAGAGTGTGACGGACTCGATCTTGAGTCCTGGAGGGTTGCGACCGTGGGTGCTGAGCCGATTCGCGCCCAGACGATGCGACGGTTCGCCGAACGTTTTGGCGCTTACGGTTTTCGCGCCTCCGCCTTCACGCCGGCCTACGGAATGGCCGAAGCGACGTTGGCGATTTCAGCCAAGCAAATGATGCGAGAACCGCGAACGGTTCACTTCGATGCCGAAGCCTTGCGTGGAACTCCCTCGAGGGCGGTCGCTGCCGATACGCCAATTGACGATCACGAGTCAATCCGAACGGTGGAGTTGGTGAGTTGTGGCCATGCGGTGGAGGGGTGCGAGATTCGGATCGTTGATCCGGAGCGACGTGTCGAACAACGCGATGGCCAAGTCGGTGAGATCTGGGTTCGTGGCCCCGCAGTTGCCGATGGGTATTGGCAGCAGCCGAACTTGTCGAGACAGACTTTCAATGTCCCGTTGAACGGAAATAACGGTGACCCTCAGGCCAAATTCTTGCGGACCGGCGACCTCGGCTTCCGTCATGACGGTGAACTCTTTGTCTCGGGAAGAATCAAGGAACTGATTATCATCGCGGGACGGAATTTTTTTCCACACGATGTTGAAGCCGCGATCCAGGGCTCACACCCTGCTCTTCGTGTGGATGCCGGAGCAGCCTTCGCGATCGATGACGGTAGCCACGAGAAACTGGTGATCGTGCAGGAGGTGCTGCGCCCCCGAAAATACGACGCTGAGGAGCTTGTGCAATGCATTCGTCATGCGATCTTCACGGATTTCGGCATTTCCGTCGCCGTTGTGGTGCTCGTCAATGCCGGTAGTCTTCCCAAGACTTCCAGTGGCAAACTTCGCCGCTCGAAGTGCCGTCAACAGTACCTCACGGGCGATCTGCAGGTGCGGCATCAGTGGACGGCCAATAACGTGGACGGCCATCGTGACGCTGAGAACGCTCCGGGTGTCGTTGCCGATGCCAACGCGTCATCAAGAACATGGCAAGCGATCGACGGATCCGCGTGCCCCCCCACGCCCACACGTGCGGATTCGGCCACCGTTACCGTGATGGAGCGGAAGCTGGCGCCATTGTGGTGCCACGTGCTCGACCTTCCTAAGGCATCCAAGGAACAACACTTTTTGGATTTCGGAGGGCACTCACTCGCGGCGACCCAACTGATCAATCGGATCCGCGAACAGCTCGGCATCCCCGTCGACCACGCGACTCTGGTGGCCGCTCCTCGTTTCGGCCAGCTTGCCGAAGCGTTGGAACGATTGGCTCGATCGTGCCGTGAGCCGACTCGTGAGCGACCCGATCGTCTCGAGCTTGACAATCGAAGCCTACCACTGACGGCCCCCCAACGTCGATTCTGGGCGCTCGAACAACTCGACCTCACCGATGCCTTTCTGCACGTCGACCTAATGCTTCAAATCGAAGGGCCACTCGACGCGGAACGTCTCGTCGCGCTCATCGAGAAGCTTCCCCAGCATCACGATGCCTTGCGGCTGCGTTTCGGGAGCGATTGTGACGGCCGTCCCTTTCAGACGCTGTTGGATCCTTGCTCCGATGGATCGATCGATTTGCATGTCGAACAGACGGATTTGTCAGGCGAAACCGCCGAATCGCAGCTTGAGATCGTCTCGCACATCCAGCGCCGAATGGCTCTGCAGCGATTCTCGATCGACTCGGCACCTCTCGCTCGCGCCGCCGTTCTGAAAACGGGTCCCACGAGTTATCGGCTGCTGTTCGTCGCCCATCACATGATCTGTGACGGCAGCTCGCTGCAATGGCTCGTCGATGATTTGGCCCGGCGTTTTGCCACTGAATCCGCGACCAACGAGAGGGACACGGGAGATTGGAGCGATGCCGTGTTCTTGGATCAGACCCACCGCGATGATCCGACGAAGCAAGCGCAGCTGGAATATTGGTGCAACCGCCTCCGCGGCGTTCGCAGCCATTCACCGCTGGTAACCGATCGGCCCTCCCATTCGTCGGGTGACGCTAACGGCTCGATCGCCACTGCGGCGATCACGATCGAGCGTGACCTTGACGATAACCTATTCAAACTTTTGGAGCAGCGAGCACGACACTGGAATGTGACACCGTTTGCCGTGTGGCTGACTGCATGGCAGATCGTGCTACCTAGATACTGTTCGTCAGACGAAATCGTTCTGGGTGTTCCCACCGCCAATCGTATCCATACCAAACTGGAACGGTTGATGGGTTGCTTCATTGATCTGGTTCCGTTTCGAACGTTGTCGGCCGGGGACGTTCCCGAGAGCTTTCACCATCTGCTGCAGCGAACATATCGGGCGTGGCTTCAGGATCTTGCTCACGGTGGCGTACCATTTGATGAACTTCTCAGCAGGCTGAAGGTCCCGCGCGATGTTGACGCGTTGCCGCTCGTTCAGCACTTGGTATTGCACCAGCCGAGCCCTCCTCGGAGGATTCACTTTGGACAGGCGGTCTGCGCCGAGTATCGAAGCAGCTACGCGACACTCGGTGCCTACGACACCGCCCTGGCGATAGAAAATCATGGCGATCGCACGCGAGTGCTGCTCGTCTTCAACCGCGACCGAATCGATCCGGCGATAGCGGCCAATCTCCTCGACTCCCTGATTGAGACGCTTCAACAAGCATTGCAATCTCCTGAAGCCGGCGATTCTTCGCTCCCGCGACTATCGCTCGCCGAACGAGATCGGATCAAGGAGCGGTCATTTGGGATGAACCGGGTAGGTTCGTCAGCCCAGACCGTGCAGGAAGCATTCGAACGCCTAGTACGGCAGGATCCGCACCGGACTGCGGCCATCGACCGCGATGGCCACGTTTCTTTTGGGGAACTGGCAACGCGAGCCGACCAAATCGCGGCGGGCCTGTTAAGCATCGGGGTGAAACCCGGCGATATCGTTGCGCTGCACCTCGATCGTTCGCGGTACATTCTCGAAGCGATCCTCGCCATTTGGAAAGTCGATGCGGCCTACCTGCCATTGGATCCGAGTTATCCAGCCGCGCGATTGCAGGATATCCTGCAAGACGCTCGGCCCGCATTGTTGCTCGACGACGATCGACAGCCGGCGCCGTCAAGTTGGTCGCACCTTCTCCCTGTCCGATCACTGGACTCGATGCGACAAATCAATCGGGCCAATGGTGCGAATGACACGCCGAATTCGATTGGGGCAAAACCGGATTCGCTCGCCTACGTGATCTACACGTCGGGCTCTACCGGCAAACCCAAAGGTGTGATGATCGAACATCATAGCGTGGTCAACCTATTGGAATCCTTTGGGACACACCCGGGATTTCGTGAGGGGGAGAAGATTCTCGCTTCGACGACCATTTCCTTCGACATCTCGGTCCTCGAGCTTTTCTTGCCGTTGTATGTCGGTGGAACTGCATCGCTGGCACCTCATCGGATCGCCGAATCGCCTCAGTCGGTAATGAATTGGCTTCACCAATACCCCGTCGATGTCATCCAGGGCACACCTTCGTCGCTCCAAATGTTGCTTGCCAGCGGTTGGCATCCGCAGGCTGGGCTACGGATTTGGTGTGGTGGTGAACCGCTTCACGCCGACTTGGCTCGCGCCCTGACCGCCGACGGTGCAGAGTTGTGGAATGTCTACGGTCCCACCGAAACAACGGTGTGGTCACTTGTTCAACGGGTCGATCCGCTTACAAGATGGAACGAGCCACAGGATGTCCGCGGGCTTGCGCCCTGCGGCTCGTATAACGAAGTCGATCCGCTTACGAGATTGAACGAGCCGCGGGAGGACCGTTCGGTGCCGAGGCAGGGCGATGCCTCCCCGAAGCTGCCGGTCATCGCGATTGGCACTCCGATTCACTCGACGCGTATTGCAGTGGTGGATTCCCGCGGCCGGATGGTGCCCGAGGGCGTTCCGGGCGAGCTGTGGATCGGCGGAAGCGGCGTTGCGCGCGGATACTTGAACCGTGACGAACTCACGCTCGAGCGATTCCCGCAAACGCAACCATACGGACGAATCTACAGAACGGGCGACATGGTCCGTTGGCGAGATGATGGGGCGCTCGAGTTTCTGGGACGGCGCGACCGTCAAATCAAACTT
This sequence comes from Pirellulaceae bacterium, assembly GCA_041748895.1. GTDB lineage: Bacteria > Planctomycetota > Planctomycetia > Pirellulales > Pirellulaceae > UBA6163. Next base: position 5,528 of record JBGTCJ010000215.1, on the reverse strand, counting down.
CGCGGTCACCGAATCGAACTCGGCGACGTTGAAGGGGTGCTGAGGGAACATCCGCAAGTTGTCAGCGTCGCGGTGACATCGATTGTTCGCTCGACGATGGATCGTCGCTTGATTGGCTTTTACACGCGAACTAGTGAAGCGCCGATCGAGACGCAAGAGCTCATCAAATTTCTGGCCGATCGGTTACCCCAAGTGATGGTGCCTACGACGTTGGTTTGCTTGCCATCGATGCCAACGAGTCCCGCGGGGAAAATCGACTATGAGCAATTGCCGATCGACCAGTGCGTAAAGGAAATGTCTGAGGCCGACCACGTCAATGAACTTTATGCGGATCGACGTTCGGCGGCGGAACCACGGACGGCCACCCAAAGGACACTGGTAGAGATTTGGCAAGGTGTTCTCGAGCGAAAGTCGATTGGGGTCCATGACCACTTTTTTGAGCTGGGTGGACACTCGCTGATGGCGGCACAGGCGGTCGCGCGAATCGGCTCTCGCATGGGAGTGACCGTTTCGCCTCGAGACATCTATCAGCGCCCGACCATCATGGAGTTGGCGTCATGGATCGACGAACAGCCGGAACGGATGAAAAGCGAAAAGGTAGACAGCGAGCGCGGTCTAATCGCTTTTGCGAGGTGGTATCGGAGTAAACGGCAGTCGGATGTGTCTTGCGGTCTCGAGCTTTCTCCGGCCGAGCAGCGTCTTTGGTTCGTCGGCCAACTCGAACCCAATCACCCGTTCTACAACCTTCCGCTGGCGGCAAAAATAAGTGGTCCGCTAGATCTCAAACGGTTGGCCCAGTCGCTAAACGACTGTCTGGCGCGGCACGAAACGTTGCGATCCACGTACCGCATGGCCAACGGAGAACCGAAGCGATGGATAGTCGATCGGCTTGAGATTGATCCGGTCATGATCGATCTACCCGCGGCGTCGGATGCTGATCCAAAGCTCGATCAATTGCTGCGGCAAGAATCGCGGCGTCCGTTTGATCTGGCGCGCGGGCCGCTCGTGCGAGCTGTGTTTGTGCGGCTCGATCCCGAAGAGCACGTGATCCTTTTGGTGATGCATCACATCATCTCCGATGGCTGGTCGATGGGTGTGTTGATGCGGGAGCTGACCGAGTTCTATCGGGCGAGGCGTACCGGATGCGCGCCGAACGTTCCGCCACTGGAGATCGTTTTTGAAGAATTTGCCGCATGGCAGCGGCGGCGACTGTCACAACCGGACCTCGCGCCGAAGCTGAGCTACTGGCAAGCGAAGTTGCGCGATGCGACCGAGACGCTCGATCTGCCCACCGACTTCGTGCGACCAGCGGTCCAGGATTTTGAGGGAGCGACACTGCCGGTTGATCTATCTCACGATTTATCCGGTGCAGTCGACGCCCTGGCCAAAAAATTGAACGTCACGCCTTTCGCGGTGCTGATGGCGACCTACAGCCTGCTGCTGAGTCGGTTTGCAAATCAGAAGGATCTGACAATCGGTACCGCCGTGGCCAATCGTCCGGATCGATTGATCGAGCCGCTCATAGGATTCTTTGTCAACACAATCGTGCTGCGGCACCGCGTGGATGACCAACGAGCTTTTGAAGACTGGGTGCGGGAGGTTCACGAAACCGCTATCGAGGCGTTCTCGCATCAAGATTTACCCTTTGAGCAGATTGTTAGCCATTTAGCATCCGACCGCGGCCGAAGCCACTCACCGCTCTTTCAAGCCGCCTTGATCCTACAGAATGCTCCCCAAAATTTTACCAGCGATGTTGGCCTAAGCATCACGCCCATCCATGTCGACAACGCCACCGCGAAGTACGACCTAACGTTATTTCTCATGTCGCGGGGCCAAAATCGCGATCGTCGTTACGTGGGACACATTGAGTACCGCAGTGGCCTCTTTCTCCGCGCGTCGATCGAGACGCTTTACCAAAGCTTCGAAACATTGTTGCAAGATGCCACGGCCCATCCCGAGCGGCGGCTGGGGCAACTATCGATCCTGTCCCCCGAGGCACAGTTGAAGATCGAGCGACATCGCCAGGGCCCTGTCTTCGAGGGTCAATCTCAGCGGCTCGACGTGATGGTTGCTGAGCTTCTGGATCAGCATGCGGACCGTCCGGCAATTGCCCACAACGGTCGCGTTCTCACTTACGCAGAGCTGGGCAATCGTGCCCAAACGATTGCGGCAGGTCTGCGGAATCAAGGCGTTGGACAAGGGGATACCGTTGTCATTCATTTGGGTCGCTCGATCGACCAAGTGGCATCGCTGTTGGCGGTGATTCGACTGGGAGCTGTCTTTGTCCCGCTCGACCGAGAAACGCCGCTGGCCCGAGTCGAAATGATCGTTCGTGACGTTGAGGCCAACGGTGTGATCTCCCTCGACAGCGTTTTCGAGACGGGTGCTAGAGCGTTGAGCGGCGTGATCCTTCAAACACCATCGCAGCTGGCTACCACCGGTGAGAGCGCCGAAAGTGAGGGTGTGCACGCTGAACCACAAAGCGATCCCAATGACCCCGCTTACGTGATCTTTACCAGTGGGTCGACCGGAGTACCCAAGGGCGTCGTCATTTCGCACGCGGCATTCTGCAATTTTATACGCGGCTGGCTTGCGGTGATTCTCTTGAGCGAGCACGATCGATGCGCTTGCGCATTCTCCCCGAGCTTTGACGGTGCACTAGGCGAAATCTTTCCGCCGCTGGTTGCTGGCGCCTGCCTCGAACTGCTTGACCAACAGATCGTCGTGGACCCAGCCCGGTATGTCGAAGCCGTCAAAAGCCGATCGCTGACGTTTGCAACGTTGACCCCGCTGATGCTTGGGTCGATCGATCCGCGTGAAGTCACTGAAATACGACGTGTGCTCTCGGTCGGTGCCGCACTGGTCCCAGAACTCACCCGCCGATGGATTGCCACGCACGAATTGTTCAACGGATACGGACCCACCGAATGTGCTGTTGGAGCCGCGATGCACCGACTGCTTCAGGCCAGGGACAAGCATCCACCAGTGGGCAGGCCGTTACCCAATGTTCGGCTTTACGTGCTTGATGAGAACCTACAGCCCGTTCCTGAGATGGTGGTTGGCGAGGTCTACATCGGCGGTGCCGGTGTCGGTTTGGGATATTGGAAAAACCCGTCTGAGACACGTCTGCGGTTTCTCGACGACCCTTTTTCTGGGGTTCGCGGCGCCAGGATGTATCGATCCGGCGATCTCGGCCGCTGGAATCGCGATGGACTGCTCGAGGTGGTCGGTCGCGCAGACGATCAGGTCAAGCTGCGTGGGTTCCGCGTCGAGCCGGGCGAAATCGCCGCCGTACTCGACCAAATGCCTGAGGTACGACAATCGGTCGTCGTGGTTCAAGGAAGCGACTTGCATTCGAGTGATTCAACATCAAACGGCATGGGCCAGCGATTGATCGCGTACTTCGTCCCAGAATCTTCCGCTGGGTTGGACCTAGTCTCGGTTGATGACTCGCTCGAAAAAGAGCATGTCGAGCACTGGGCAGCCTTATTTGATCGGGCGCACGGGCAATCGGGGATCCCACCTGCCCCGGAGGATAACTTTGCAGGCTGGATCAGCGTGATATCGGGTAAGCCGATACCGCTTGAGGAAATGCGAGCGTGGGCGAGCCAGACCGCCCAGCGGATTCTCCACGGAAGACCGGAGCATGTACTGGAGATCGGGTGCGGTACCGGCCTCATTTTTTTACGAATCGCCGATCAACTGAAGTCCTATACGGGCTTGGATGTGATGCCATCGGCTATCGACGACTTTCGTCGGACGATCGAGCGTCGGACGGCCGGCAATGTTGACGTGTCGCTGTTGCGGCGAACCGCTGATCAACTTGATGATCTTCCGCCAGGAAAATTTGACTGCATCGTTTTGAATTCGGTCGTTCAATACTTTCCCAGCCGAGAGTATCTCGTGCGAGTCCTACAGAAGGCCGAACGATTGCTTGCCCGGGGTGGGCGAATCTTTATGGGAGACCTCCGCAACTTGCGGCTGCATTCCGCCTTTGCTACCGCCGTTGAATGGGAGCGAGCCACCGGCCAGTCACTGACAGTCGAGGATCTGAAGCAGCGAGTTCGAAGCCGGATGGAACATGAGGAAGAGCTACTGGTCGATCCGGATTTGTGGACGAATCTCCGATTCGATCTCAAGCGATTGACCGGTGTTCAGGCGGAATTGAAAACGACTCCGTACGATAACGAACTCAACCGCTATCGATTTGATGCCACCCTTCACTTCGACGGACCTGAAAGGACCAAACGCGATGCAGAACCACCGGCGACTGATACCGGCATTGAGTTCACATGGACCAATCGTCCACTGAGTCGTCGACGAGAGCATCTACGTACCCGCTTGATTCGGCAGCGATTGCAAGCGAGTTTGCCGAGTTTCATGATTCCGGCTGCCTTTGTGGAGCTCGATGAACTGCCGGTGACGCTTCAGGGCAAGCTGGACAAGGCTGCTCTACCCGCGCCTCCCGCCACTCGCCCGCAGTGGGTCGGAGAGTGTCTCGAAGCGACAAATGACGAGGAGGCGTTGCTGATTCAGGTATGGGAGGAATTGCTCGAGGTCAGCCCAATCGGGATCGAAGATCACTTCTTCGAATTGGGAGGCCACAGCCTACTAGCGGTGCGAATGGTTGCCGAAGTCGAAAATCGCACTGGGATCAGCCTCCCGCTTTCATCTTTGTTTCAGCAGCCGACCATCAAGCATTTGGCGACAATCTTGAGGGCTCCGGAATCGGCGCATGGCAAGAACATCCTGATTCCGTTGAACGAATCTGCGGGACAAACGCCGATCTTTTGCATCCATCCAGCCGGTGGTACGGTTTTCTGCTATCGAGAACTCGCCCGTCATTTGGCTGGGCGATATACGGTTTATGGCATCCAAGCGTGTGGGGTGGACGGGCGTTCCAAACCGCACTCGACCATGGTTGAAATGGCGGCCTTCTACGCCGATGCGATCCGCACCGCGTTGCCCACCGGTCCGTATCATTTGCTGGGGTGGTCGCTAGGGGGCAATATCGCCTACGAGGTGGCACGCCATCTCAGACAATCCGGCGGTGAAATTGGCATGTTGGCTTTGCTAGATTCGGGGCATCTGACGGAGTCGGATCCCGTCAATGACGAGAGCTTTTTGCCGTTGTTGGCCGCGTTGTTTCCAGGAGACGAGCATCGATCACTCGAGCAGTTACGCAATCAGCCACCATCCGCGCAACTCGATTACTTTCTGACTCAAGCCGTGCGGGCTGGGATTGTTCCACTGGATCAGGAACTGATCGGTATGCAAATCTTTGAGGTCTTTCAAGCCAATGTCAAAGCGGGTCACGCGCACCAATCACTTCCGCTGGATGAAAAGATCACATTGATTCGCCCCACAGACCAGCAGCGAACGGGTGCTCTGTTCGACGATCCGATGTTGGGATGGCAAAACCTCGTTTCGGAGGTCGAGCTTTGGCATGTGCCGGGCGACCATGCGGGAATGCTCCAATCACCGGCTGTTGAACAGATTGCCGAAAGTTTGCTCCAGGCGCTCAAGCG
>JBGTCJ010000214.1:0-12663 GCA_041748895.1 Pirellulaceae bacterium | reverse complement strand
CGCCACCATTTGCCAACCAGGGGTTGATCGGGTGCCTGTTCTTTTTCGCCGCGGTCGCCGTCGTGGGAATTCCTCCGCTGTCGGGGTTCATCGGCAAGCTGTTGATCCTTGACAGTATTCGCATGATTCAGGGATGGCCATGGATTTGGGGCGTGATCCTGTCAACATCGCTGGTCGCCTTGGTGGGGTTCGCAGGCAGCGGCAGCCAGATCTTCTGGAAAAGCCACACGCTCCCGGGCGAGATGACGTCGCACCGCGGACTTCCGCTCGCGTTGCCCGTTGTCGCCATCGGATTGATGCTGGCTTGTCTGATCCTATTCACCGTGCTGGCCGGAAGGATTACCCCCTACCTCGACGCGACCGTGGACCAGTTGTTCAACCCCGCCGAGTACATCCAATCGGTGTTGAAAACGGCAGAAATTGTGGAAGAGGCGTGATGAACCAAGACGACGAACCGATTCAAGAACACGAGGATCCACTCGAGCCAAAACCCGATACGGCCCTCTCCGCCGACTCGGATCGAAGCGAGTTGGAAGAACCTCTAGCTTCTCATGAGGAACCGGAACCGGATTCGGATGCGACGTTCCTGCAGCGTTGGCTTCCGCACCCAATGTTGACCGTGATGCTCATTCTCTTGTGGTTGGCACTGGCCAATGAATTCGCGACCGGCGGCTTGGTGATGGGGACAATTTTGGGCGTGCTGATACCCAAGTATACGAGCAACTTTTGGCCCGAGCGCCCCACGATCCGGTCGCCGCAGATGGCGGTCGCATTCTTGGTCATCGTGATGTGGGATATTCTGGTGGCCAATGTGCAAGTCGCTTGGATCATCCTCTTCCGCCCTGCCGCAAAGATGCGCAGCCGCTGGATCGTGATACCGCTTGATTTGACGTCCCCCGAATCGATCGCGGCGCTCTCCGGCACGATCACCCTGACGCCCGGAACGGTCACGAGCGATCTATCGGCCGATGGAAAATCACTCCTGGTTCATTGTCTCGACGTTGCGGACCCGAAGGCGGAAGTCGACAGGATCAAGACCCGCTATGAGCGCCGACTCCGGGCGATATTCCCATGATTGAGTACGCATTGATCTATGCATTCGCGGCCGTTGCCATCGCGTTATTGATGAATCTTTGGCGGCTGGCGACCGGACCGACCATCATGGACCGTGTGCTCGCCGGCGACACGATGGTCGTCAACACAATCGCGATCATCATCCTCTACGGAATCCAGTACAACACGACACTCTATTTCGAATCGGCGTTGCTGCTGGCAATGTTCAGTTTCATTTCAACCGTGGCCTACTGCCGGTTCGTTCTCCGAGGAGATGTGATCGAATGAAACCTGACTTTTTACCAGAACCGATTGGTGGCACCTGGAGGCAGTGGGCGTGATGCAAAACATCGACTGGTTGATCGCGTTATCAATTGTGATAGGCGGTACATTCGTGCTCGTCGGATCGCTGGGTCTGATCAAGCTTCCCACGATCATGAGTCGGCTGCATGGGCCGTCCAAGGCGACCACACTCGGCGTCGGAGGCTGCCTTGTCGCCTCCATGCTGCATTTCAAAGTCGTCGAGGGTCAAACGTCAATCCAGGACATCCTGGTCACCGTGTTCCTTTTCATCACCGCACCGGTCACCGCACATTTCGTTGCCAAAGCGCACCTCCACGCCCATCCCGAACTCAAGGCACAATTGCCTAGTCCGCATCGAGGGGGCGGTTGGGCGACGTACGATTCGCCACCCGAGAAACGCGTTGTTTGACCCTGCCGATTTCCACGGGCAAATCGGATCAATCCGAGCGGGCGTGTCGCTCGAGCCAAGCGATTGCGGCCGCTGCGATCCCCTCATGCCCACCTTCGAAGATGGTGACGCGCGCCGATGACGTGTGCCGGCGTAAGTGGATCGCTCGCCCATACGAAGCGTCCTCGACTCGATCGCTGGCCTTTGGACTTTCAAGCCTCCCATTGGGCCGACTAATCTGTTCGATCTCCTCATCGCTAATCACTTCCGTCGCATTGGCCCGCGCCAGCGTATTGAACGCCCACAGCGATTGGCGAATCGGAACCGATCCACTGTGGCCGTCGTTAACGCCGGCCGAAATTTCCAGTGGAACGTTGGCGGCGTGGTGAAGGTGACTTAGCGGTGATCGATCGCGGTATTCACGGTCAATTTCGGGACTCTCACCCGGGCTTCCTCCGCAAACTTTCCGCATCATGATCCCGTAATTGGTTTGATCATGCCCTTGGTACCAAGCGGCTAAGTCACTGATGCCCACCCAGGCACTGGCCGCCGCCCACACGTCCGGAAAGCGTCCCACCATCAGCATCGTCATGTGCCCGCCACCCGAGTTACCCGTCAAATAGATCCGCTTTGGATCGACCGGGTAGCGTTCCCGCGTCCATTGGATGGCGTCGATGATATCCTGCTGAGCCAACACCGATCCGCACGCCTCGGGGTGATCGTTTCGACCACGAAAGTTCGGAAAAAGACAGATCCAACCGCGTTCGTCGGCTAGCGTTTCTAAATCGCTGTTGCGCTGCTCCAAGTCCGCACTCCAACTGTGTAAAGACACGAGAAGTGGCCGCAAGGAAGCGTCATTGCCGTGACCGTGCGGCAGCACCAAATAGCTTGGCTGGGGACTCTGATCCATCGAGCTGGTGACGGAAATCCGCACCGCCTCACCGCCCCAGCCATGGGCAACGCAGCTCAATACCAGAAGTAGCGAGAAGGCAACTGGCGTGATGCGATCGATCATGGCTTTTGCGGCTCTTGGGGTGATACTTCAGGGGGTGCGAACACGGCTGCCGACTCGAGCATGCCCGGGAACAGTGATCGATGAAGCGTCCGTGCGGCTCGGAGGCAATCGCCCATCGGTTTTCCCGTCAGGAAAACGCAGACCAAGCTGCCGCGATCCGATCAGCGCTCTCTCGGGAAGTCTGAGTCTAACCGATCCCAGTGGACGACAGGTCGCAGCGAGTGGCCCCGGAAGTGGCTGACGATTCAACACGACTGCGATGAAACGGGAGCGAGCGCTGAGCCGGTCCATCCGAGCACCCATTCCTGGGCACCCCAGAGACGCTAGAATCGTGCGGAACTGTCCATTCGGGCGTCAGATCGGTGCGGAGCGATTGAACAGTACGAATAGGAAATGTCACTCGACGCCAGATGCGACGTCGCGAGCGTGATACCAGCCCTCGTAGCTCAGGGGATAGAGCACCGCTTTCCTAAAGCGGGTGTCGCAGGTTCGAATCCTGCCGGGGGTATGAAGCGGCCAATCAAGAACAGTGTGGCGCCCCAGTTATTATTAGGTCCAGTGCCTGCCAAACTCGGCCCGCTCGAAAATCTCCACGGCGACGATTCCCGGTCGGACAGATGGGCGATTTGACATTGGCATGGCGATAGCCGCCGCTGCGTCGGCGATTTCATCGTCGCTTCGCGATTCAGAAAACGCCACAAAAGTCGGAGCAAGAAAGTGAATTCGGAGCCGAAGTCTGCCGCGATCATGCCATTCAGGGTGTGCCGGTTCGATGCGTTGACCGTTCGCCTGGGTGTACTGTGGGTGATGGTGTTTGCGATCGGCTGTAGCCAGTGCCACCGTGCCTCGGCGGAGGAGCGTCCCAACGTTCTGTTCATCGCCATCGATGATCTGAACGATTGGATCGGCTGTTTGGACGGTCACCCACAAACGCTCACGCCAAACATCGATGCGCTGGCGAAAAGGGGAGTATTGTTTACCAATGCCCACTGCGCCTCGCCCGCGTGCAATCCGTCGCGGGCGGCCGTCTTCAGCGGTCGCACGGCGGATCACACCGGCGTCTGGTCCAATGAAAGCCCCCGCCTGCTCGAGAATATGCCCGAGATTCTCACGATTCCTCGCGCGTTTGAGAATGCGGGTTACGTGACGCTTGCGACAGGCAAGCTCTTGCATGGCGGCCGCAAAGAGAACCTCAAAGTGTTCAAGGATTCCTTTGACCCCGAACAACGCTGGAGCCCGCTCACCAGCGAACAGGTTGAGTACACCACCCAAGAATTGCCCAGCAAGGGAACGAGTAATCCGAGGCACGTGATCCCACGACCCTCGGGTTCCCCCATCGTGTTGCCACTCAATCGAATGCCCTCCGATCGCCGCCCGTCCGGAAAGAGTGGGGAGTCGTTTGACTGGGGCCCGTTCGACGTTGATGACGGCGAAATGGGCGATACGCAAATTACCAATTGGGCCATGGAGCGGCTCAGCGAGGACTTCTCGGGAAAACCGTTTTTTCTGGCTGTCGGATACTACCGACCGCATATCCCACTTTGGGTACCGAGCAAGTATTTTGATCCCTTTCCCATCGACAAAATCCAGTTGCCGCCACACCGCGATGATGATCTAGATGACCTCGGCGCCACCGGTAAACGTTGGGCGCTTGACGCCATCACGGCCGGTAGCCACGCGACCGTGGTCAAGTTCAATCAGTGGCATGCAGCCGTACAGGCGTATTTGGCGTGTATCCATTACATCGACCACGAGGTTGGCCGACTGATCGCAAAATTGGACAGCGGCCCTCATCGTGAAAACACACTGGTGATTCTCTGGAGCGATCACGGGTGGCATCTGGGCGAGAAACAGCACTGGGGAAAATGGACACCTTGGGAGCGAGCGACAAGAGTTCCCCTCATCATCGTTCCGCCCACTGCAAGTCCACCCAATCGGTCGCCGGACCAGCCAGCTCCCCTGCTCCCTTTCGCGGTGGGTGGGTCAATCTGTGAGCAGCCGGTGAGCCTACTCGATCTCTACCCAACGCTCACCGACGCCTGTCGCGTGCCCGGCCCCAATGAGTTAGATGGCCAGTCGCTCGTCCCGTTGCTTCGCGAACCATCGCTCCCGAGCGATCGCCACATCCTGACGACGTTTGACCCGGGAAATCGCTCGATTCGCTACAGGCAGTGGCGATACATCCGTTATGAAGACGACACCGAAGAACTTTATGATCTTCAAGCCGATCCGAACGAATGGCAAAATCGGATAGACGATCCGGCCTACGCTTCACTGCTGAAAACTTTCCGCGATCGCTAAACTCTTGTGACCCACGTCACCTGCTTTGAAAGACAGCGTCCGCGTGGTCAAGAAATTGCTCCCAATCGAATGCGGTCAAGTCGTGGCCGCCGGCTCGAATGTGATACGCGAGCGGGCCGTGCACGCGAATCGCATTGACCGGAGGCATCGGATCGTGGAGAGACTCGGCTTCTCCAAGAAGCTCCCACGCCGCCGATGCCTCGAACAAGGCGAGCCACGAGCCGCGAGGGTCTGCCCAGAGGTCACGGGCACCATCACCGCCGTGATAGGCCCGTGGGGCAACGAGCGCGATGAGTTGGTGCGAATCGATCGGCAGTTCGTTTTCACGACCCGCATAGTGTGCGTAACGCGGCGTGAACCAGTGCGGATGCTTCTGCGTGAGGTGCACGATCTTGTTCCCGAAATCTCTTCGGGCAATCGCGGGACCACCTTCGCCCGCGCCGTTCACGCATACAAGCGCAAACCGATCGTCCGCCGCCGCCGCCCAAAGCGCGGCCTTCCCGCTTCGTGAGTGGCCGACGAGCGCGATGCGGCCGCCGTCGAGGTCAGCGTCGCTGAGGAAATAGTCCACCGCACGCGATCCGGACCAAGCCCAAGCGGCGAGTGTTCCCCATGTAAAATCTTTCGCCTGAGGGTGGTGATCACGAAAAAACGCACGCACACCCTGCGTTTTCGTCGCTCTGGCGTTGTCTGGATCGACGTCGGCGGCGACGTTGATGGCGGCTATGGCGTACCCACGCAGAATCACCTGCTCGGCCGACCAAAACTCCGATCGCTTCTCCCGCAGAGGATCGGTATTTTCCAATCCGCGATGGTTCAGCAACACGAACACCGGTACCGGTCCGCTCCGCTGGTTCGGCACAAAGACCGTGAGTTGGAACGCGAACACCTGGTCATCAAGCGGGAAGCTTACCTCAACGACCTTAAGCGTTGCGGCACCCGCCATGGCAAGCGGATTCGTCTCGATAACGCGAAATACAAGTCCTTCAGGTCGACTGGGCGACACGCCAAAAACTTCGCTTTGGAACAATGCCAATACTTCATTTCTTCGCCGTGTCCAATCCGCGGGCGTCGTCACCGCTTCGCCGTCGGCAAATTTCAATAACGGCGGTAACGTCCACGGTGGGACTTTACTCTCTTCAAAATTGCTATCGTCGTACCTTCTGGAATAGTCTGCAATGACCTCGGGCTCGGCAACCCATGGCTTCTGTTTCTCGTCGCCGTCGAGTTCCGGCGGCGAGGCGTCGGCGATACCCCACATGCTACCAAGACACAAGGCGATCAAGACTAGTCGCTCTGATTTCGTGAAACCCATTTTGATGCGATCTTATTGGAGGTCAGTTTCTGGATAGGCTTCACACAAAGTTAAACCGCTCGGCGCGGATCAGCTTGAGCGAAATCCCGATGGCTAGCAGTTGCTCCTCGACAGCGGAAATCATCGCATCGGGCCCGCAAACAAAGAAGGAGTAGCCGCGTTCCCGTTCACCGATGTACCGCTCAAGTATTTCTCGGTCAATGTACCCCGATTCGCCGTCCCACTCGGGGTCCGGATCGGAAATCACGTAGACGACTCTCAAATCAAGCTCCTTCCTTAATGATTCTAGTTCTTTGCGGAACGTCGTTTCGCGCCATTTTGGCGAGCCATAGAGCAACAACACTGGCCTCGAGTCGGCTCGGTCCCGCATGCTGCGCAACATGCTAATTGCTGGCGTTACGCCGATACCTCCCATGACAAAAACCGCCCCGAGCGCGTCGTCATCGAGCACAAACTCGCCATAGGGCCCCTCCAAAAATGCCGGGGTACCAACGTCCACCTCAGTTAAGGACGTCGTGAAATCACCCAGCTCCTTTGCCGTGAACTCGAGCCTGCCCGGCGCGTCCCGATCGCTCGACGAAAATGAGAATGGGTGCTGTTGCAGCGTGAATGGAGATTTGCCGATCGTTAACCACGCGTATTGTCCGGCGCGGAAGGGCATCCCCGGGTGACCAACGGGTTCGAGTGTCAGCGTCGTCGATTCGCCTCGTTCTTCACGAACCTCGGCAACGCGATAAGGCCGGGCCCTCATTTGCCACGGTCGGTAAAGTCGCAGGTAGGCCAAGCAGCCAAGCGGCAATGCCCCGAGGCATATCAACCAACCGCGTTTTATCGGTCCATCGACGTGGTGGCCGACTTGCCACGCATGAACAACTCCGATAAACACAACCAGGGCGGACAAAACCGCGTGGCTTACCCTCCACCATTCGTACGTCAGCCCGAACGCGGTCCTCCAAAGCGACATCGCGATCAACAAAACAATCGAAAACGACGCCACGGAGAGAAAAATGGCTCTCAATGCGTTAACACGCGGGTCTAGGAACTCGATGTATGCAGGCCTGAACCAAATCAACACCAAAGGGTGTGCCAAAAACAACAATACCAAAAAGATTCCGACATACCGGTGAAACTGCACGACGATATCAACACCGAATGGACGCCCCAATCCCTTGAACCTTCCTGTCAATACGAATTGGAGCCCTAACATAACCAGTAGTACGAACCCCAAAAGCGACCCGAACTCGTGCCACCATCCGCGGCCTGCCTGAATCCCTGCGATATAAAACACACCCGTCGATACGCATACCAAGGCGAGGTACGCGATCAACCAAGCCGCCGCTTGCATAAGGGTCCCAATCACTTCACGTACTCCTCCGGCAAGAGCACTAGCTCGGGCCGCTCTTTCGCCAGCTGCAGAAATTCGTCGATACACGGCGGACAACAGAACGTGTACCGTTGACCGGCAATCACCCACCAGCATTCGGGATTCGCTTTGGTCCGAGTGATCGGGCAGAGTCGATCACCCACGTTCGGCGAGAAGTCGTGAGTTGCAACGAAGCCCTCGAACCGCTGCGAAACGGTGACGTTTCCATTGGCTTCGATATCAGCTGCGGTGTAGATCCCACCTGGCACGAGGTAGAGAGCGTATTCTTCTGCATCCCGCACTTTGGTCGGCATCACCGTGCGAGGTCCCACAGCTTCGGAATTGACAATGCGGGTGTAAATCCAAAATCCTACCGACAGAACAAGTGCGGAGGCGAATAGCCCATCGGCGATCGTTAATCGTTGACGAAGCGACCGGTCGTTTCGATCGTCCTGAGACAAATTCATCGCATCCCAGCCCGGATGCTGTAAAGGTAAGCCGTCATGTCAATGGCGTCCTGCTCGGTGACCCCCAAATCGGGCATCGCGGTCAGTGGGTTGACTTCACGGGGGTGTTTGATCCATTGAGCCAAGTGATCAGGCGTATTGGTAAGAACGCCTGCGATATACATTTGGTCGACGAAATCCTCCAGCTTAGGACCGACCCTACCCGTTGCGCTACGAATTCCTGGGATTACATGGCAAGCCCCACACCCGTATTGCTCCAGAACGCGTTTTCCACGAGCCGAGTCCGCTTCGCCCAGCGGCCACTGAGGATGCGTCGGGTAATGATGCATGCCTCGCCACGACAAATCCCAAATCACCATTGCCCCCAAGGCAGCGCCCAGCAGCACGAGTCCCGCGGAAAAATGCGACCAAGGTCGGGTCATCGTGGCACCTCTCCTCCACCGATGGATACGCCTGGCATGCGGCGAGGGAACTCAATGTCGATCGAATCGCTGAGCAAACTGGCAAATGCTATGGCCGCAAAAACCGCGTAGGGAAAGCACGCAGGCATCCACATGATCAAACCCGCCAACTGTTGATCTTCAAGTCCGCTCAATCCCCACCAAGATGATCGTCCTTCGTACGCCGGGTACCAGACTACCGGCGAAAGAGTCATGAAAACACCCAATACTGTGGCATGCAGCGTCGTTGTGAACAGATAAAGAACCCCCAAACCGGGACTCAACCGGTTGCGGCTGACGGGATCAAGCAAAACCCGCCAAAACAAAAAAGCAGCGGCTAAAAAACTCAGGTGTTGGAGGTCGTGCCAGACCCGGTTCTCAAGCGCCGCCTGATAGAACACTGGCAGGTGCCAAGCCCAAATTGCCGCGGCGTAAACCGTCCACGACAGCCATGGATTCGACACGCTGTGCAGCGTGGCAGGGCCGATCAAACGGCGAACTCGCAATACGCCCCTCCGTGTTGCCGCCGGGGTGCCGCAGAAACAAATCAACCCGGGAGCCCCCACGACCAATAGTGGGGCAACGATCGTCATCAACACCATGTGCTGAACCATGTGCGCCGAACTCAACTGGCTGGCCATCGCGTCGAGTGGCGATAGCAACGTGAACCCCAACAAACCCAGCCCAACACAAAAGGAGGTGAGTCGCCGATGCGACCGAATCCGTGCCCACCCCCTTTGACCACTCGCTTCCTCTCGACGAGTCCCTCGAACCGGCCGCCAGGACCAGCCACGTGCGTAGAGCCAGAAAATCAGTGCAAGATTCACTAAGATCGCAAGGTCAAAGCTCCAATCGCTCCATTGGGCAGGGCGGTCCCGCAACGCCCCGTCCGCTCGGCAAACCGACGGAATCAGTGTCAGTGATAGGGCGCCCGCAGCAACCGATGCCTGCCGTTGGATGCGACCAATCGGGGTCGCCTCATCGATCTTCCATTGGGACCTCACGCTCGTTACCCTCCCAAATAAAAGAGGATAGGGACGCTTTGCGCTAAGATTGTGCACAAAAACAAGAAATTGCCCCATAGCGACACCTGCGCAAGAAATAGGTCACTATCATCTCGCAGATCCATCGTGTCGACGGCCGAACCCCGCCCTTCACCGCGATAAGACCTGCTCAAGTGAAACGCACTCATTGTCGCAATAGCCGTTGTGGTTACGGCACACACCGTCAGCGCGATGACAGACCAAGCGATCGCGTTGACTCCCCACAACAGCCGATCACCAAGTCCGGCGGTGAATCCCCACTCCGCGATGGTTGCAGCAAGAATCAAATGCACCGTCCAGGCAAACGCGCCGGCGAACAGTGAAAATACTAACGCACGCCGGTCAGGTCCCTGTACATTGCGGCTTTCCGAATCGTTGTTCGAGAGTGACATTGCAACCATTCCCCTCCCCTAGAGGATATAAGGAGAAACGTACAGCGTAACGAACACAGCCATTCCGATCACAGAAATTGTGCACCAATACATCGTCGCCATTTCCAGGTGCAATGTTACATTTGGAAGAAACTTAATATCTGATCGGCCAATCCTCGACTGACCACTGAGGGTCAACGCCAAACCCAAAACGACCAGGAGAGACAAAGCGCCGCTGATCACGAAGAAAAGTGATCCGTAAGCGTGAGTTTGGTGAGTAAAACTTTGGCGACTCAAGTCCCAGATCTGCAGCGCGAGATACGCCCCAGCGCCGATCGCTCCAACCACAAAGTGACCTCGACCACCGGCGTCGCGACGGAAACACCGCATCCCCCATACGTGCAATGGACCCGCGGCGATTAAAGGCAAGAATGCGGCGGCACCGAGAAACAACCCTGGATATGCCGCACCCTCTTGTGGCCATTGTGTCGAATGCAGTCGAATATAAAAATAGGAATAGAATAGCGCGGCGAATGCGGATCCGATCAGTGTCAAAAGGCCGATCATGCCCCACCAACCGACCGCCGCGCTTCCGGATGCCAAAACTGGCAATCCCGTCCGGTCCGGCAGGTCTGAATCTCCCAACATCCGCAGTTTCGCTTCCCGCGGGTTCAGCCATATCACCAAACTGCCAATCAAGACGATCAACCCAACGATCGAAAGGATATATGCCTGCGCGAGAATTCCAACGGCTGCGCCCAAAGTGCCCATTGCCGCCCACATCGGCGTGAATGTCGGCGATGGGAGGTATTGAATGGCTTGAGGCATTGTGTCAGTCGCGTCGGTGACCAGCGTGCCGCGCCACTCTTGTGGCTCACCCGCCAAACGCGCTCTTAAATCAATCAGACCAGCGTTCCCAGAGAATGAGTCGTCCTCGATCTGCCAAAGCGGGTGGCGCCCATTAACGATCGGAAACTCAAAGAACCCGAAATTGGGAGGTGGCGAAGTCACTGACCACTCGAGCGAATCCGCATTCCAAGGGTTATCACCGACCGGCTTCGGGTAGAGCAAGCTGAGGAAGAAATCGGCCAGAAACACGATCGCTCCGATCGCCATCAGGCCTGCGCCAACAGTGGATAACATGTTGTATCCATCCAGCTCCAAATCGCGAGGGTACGTGTACACTCGGCGCGGCATGCCGAGAAAACCCATCACATGCATCGGAAAGAAGGTCATATTGAAACCGACAAATGTCAGCCAGAAATTTATACGCCCGAGCATCTCATTCATACTGCTCCCGGTCATCTTCGGTAGCCAATAGTACAGTCCGGCAAAAATGGGAAACAAAACTCCGCCGATCAGGACATAGTGAAAGTGGGCAACAATAAAGTAGGTGTCATGAACCTGTTGATCGAAGGGGACGACCGCGACCATAACACCGGTCAAGCCACCCAGCACGAACAAAAACATGAAACCGAGGGCAAATAGCAACGGCGTCTTGAAGTCAGGCCGACTCCCCCACAATGTTGCGATCCAGGCAAACACTTGCACGCCACTAGCGATCGCGATCATCAGACTTGCCGCTGTAAAAAAAGTCATCGATAACGCGGGCAATCCGGCCGCGAACATGTGATGAACCCACAATCCGAAGCTGACGAATCCCGTCACCAAAATTGCGGTTGCGATTAAAACGTAACCGACCACAGGACGACGTGCGAAAACTGGGATCACCATCGAAATGACTCCCGTTGCCGGCAAGAACATGATGTAAACTTCCGGATGCCCAAAAAACCAGAAGAGGTGTTGCCACAACAGGTCGTTGCCACCGCGTTGCACGTCAAAAAAAACGGTTCCCGCCGCACGATCGAGCTCCAATAGAATCGTAGCCGTTAACAGAACGGTGAACGCGATGAGTATCATGACTCCGACCACCAACAGCGACAAAATGAACAACGGCAGTCTTCCAATGGTCATTCCGGGGGCGCGGAACTTTAAAATCGTTACGACGATCTCGATCGCCGCGGTCAATCCGGCTACCTCGACCAAACTTAAACCCAAAAGCCAAAAGTCGGTGGATGCTCCGGTGAACCTTGTCGTCGATAGCGGCGTGTAGCCGAACCATCCAATGTCGGGGACTGCGCCAAACAGGAAGCTGGTGTAAAAAAGCACACCGCCGAAGAGATAAAGCCAGTATCCGTAGGCCGTGAGCCGTGGAAAGGCGACGTCGCGGGCTCCGATCATTGCCGGCAATAAGTAGAGCGCGAGACCCTCAAGAAATGGGACTACGAATAGAAACATCATTGTCGAACCGTGCATCGTAAACAGTTCGTTATATGTTTGCGGACCGATAAATTGATTGTCCGAGAATGCCAATTGGACCCGCATCAACAGCGCGAGAAAGCCTCCGAGCAAAAAGAAGACGAACGCCGTCACCATAAACCGCTTGCCAATGATCTGGTTGTTCACCTCCGACAAAACGCCCGGGAATCCCTTCGCCGGGGCCCAGGTTTGCTCAAGTCGAATTTGGGATTGCGGAATACTCGACACAGATGATCCCTTTTACTTCAAGCTCTCGAGGTAGGCTGCCAGGGCATGGAGGTCATC
>JBGTCJ010000213.1:0-6891 GCA_041748895.1 Pirellulaceae bacterium | reverse complement strand
GGGCCATCGCCGCGCCACCGATCGACTCAGAAGTTGTTTTTTCACGCTGCATGGGCAACGTTTCGTTTGCCCTTGCCCTCCTGGATGAACTCGAGGCCAACGGGAAGCGTCAGGTGGATGCGATCGTCCAGTACGCCACTAGCGACGAGCTCAGTGCGGCGGCAGAAGCCGCCCATTCCTTGAAAGGGGCGGCGGCGATTCTTGGCGCTGAGCCGCTGCGAGGAAAAGCGGCTGAGATTGAGGCGGCAGGCCATGCCGGCGAGAATTCATGCCTCAAAGATTTAGCTCATGACTTGCAATGCGAAATGGATCGCTGCTTGTCTTTTCTCCCGACCCTTCGAATTGATCTGCAACGGCGCCCAGCAAAAATCAGATAAAAGATTAGGAAGCGTAAAACGCAACCAATGGACGTACTGATTGTTGATGACGAGCCGATTTCGCAACTGGCGGCCGCTCAGGCGTTGCAGTCCGCTGGGTTCGGCGTCGCCCTCGCGAGTAACGGCGAAGAAGCTCTGTCGCGTCTGACCCACCAAAAATTGCAACTGGTGGTATGTGACCGGAGCATGCCCGGAATGAACGGGTTGGAGCTGTGCCGAGCCATCCGCTCGAACACGTTGCGGCACTATGTCTACATCGTGATGTTAACCAGCCACGGTCGACCAGAGGATATTCTCGAAGGCTTGGAGGCGGGCGCCGACGACTACGTGACGAAACCGTTTAATCCGGCCGAGTTGATTCTTCGGGTCAAGACCGGCCGTCGGATCATTCGTTCCGAATCGAGTGATATGACGATCTTCACCTTGGCCAAGCTGGCTGAATCCCGCGACCCAGAAACGGGCGCCCATCTCGAACGGGTGAGGTCATATAGTCGATTGCTCGCGCAAGAATTGCGGTTCCATCCACATTTTCGCAATGAGATCGATGACGACTTCGTCCGCCTCATTTTCGAAACCAGTCCGCTCCACGACATCGGAAAGGTCGCTATTCCAGATTCGATTCTGCTGAAGCCGGGTAAGTTAACCGCAGAAGAATTTGAAGTCATGAAGACCCATACCGCGAACGGTGCAAAAACACTGGCTGCTGCGATGGGTGAGTTTCCCAACGCCGAGTTTCTGCGAATGGCTCACGATATTGCACTTTGTCACCACGAGCGATACAACGGTCGCGGCTACCCGCGAGGCTTGTGTGGCAACGCCATTCCCTTGAGCAGCCGAATTGTCGCGGTAGCCGATGTCTATGACGCGCTGAGATCCAAGCGAGTCTACAAGAATGCAATGAGTCACCGCGAAGCCGCCTCATCCATCGTCGCGGAAAAAGGCGAACACTTCGATCCAGAAATCGTCGATGCGTTCCTGAATGTCGAGAGCGAATTTCTGGCGATCAGCGTGAGGTACGCCGACGCTGAGGACGAACTGCTGTTGACTTCAAAAACTGCCGACGGTCCCGGCCACACGATCGGCGACTGCAGTGGGGCGTTTGGTATCCACTCTTCACAAATTGTCCCAAGCGATACGACCTATGACCTTGCAGATGTTTAGTGCACTAGTCGTCGACGACGATTTCATCGCTCGCCGCGCGGTCGTGAGATGCCCTGTCTCAGGAAAATTTTAACTGTGCCTACGCGATCGACGGCAATGATGCCCTCGACAGACTCACCAAGGAGCGATTTGACTTGGTTGTGACTGACTTGCGCATGCCCAATACGCGTTTTTCAGCTCTCAAACAACGAAAACACCAAATCGAGTGAATTGGTCACCGCATTGCTTCAAGATGCGGCCTTGACGGCTGACGTTTTGCGACTGGCCAACAGCACGTTGTACACCCGCAACCGTCCTACCACGATCAACCTTGAAGAGGCTGTCGTCCGCATCGGTTTCCGAAAGATCGGAGAGATCGCTCTGGCGCTCAATGCAATGAGTGTTTTCCGGGACTGCATGATGCCCTGGCTCGATGCGGAACTCGACCAGGCCAGAAGTCTGGCGGCGCGTGTTGCGCTAGAATGCCTGTGTGAAGCCAGTGACCGAAGGGCAACCAATAACGGTATGACACTCCCCAACCGACGGCCTTTCCTGCACCCCAAGCTAGCAAACATTGGCAGTCTCTATTGACCCAATTCTCTCCATCTTGCTAAGTTCACTAAAGTCATTAGCCGCTGTTTTTTGTCTTTTCTGATCCAGCGAGATCAAGGACGGAGAAATGATGGGATGCCAAGGACGCTTTTGCCTTGCCTCAGCCGAGGTGGCATGCGAAGAGTTTGACGGCGAAATGGTCGTCCTGAACCTGGCCACCGGCCAGTACTTTGCACTCAACCATACGGCAACTTTACTCATGACGGGACTGGTGCGAGGTCACGCCGTCGAGTCACTTTCCGCGGTCCCAAACGCAACCTTTGCTCAAGATGACGCAATCGCATTCTTTCATCGTCTCGTTGAGAATGAGCTCGTTGTTCAAGATACCTCCTGCGAGCCCGAACCGATCACGGTGGACATTGCAGACTCGATAGGCCACGCACCGGGCGGACCGACAATCGATGTGCATAGCGATTTGGCAGACCTAATCATTAGCGATCCAGTCCACGAGACAGATGAAGCGATCGGTTGGCCGGTCAAGAAAGCGGCTTAAAACGGGGCGGGTGAACCTATGCCTCGCGAAACTGCCCAAATTTGCAAACGGCTTGTGACGTCATCCAACCTCGAGGACTTCCTGCGTCACGCGATCGACAACGCGATCGGCGAGTGCCACTCACAGGGACCGTCGATCTCCTTCGCAATGCCGGATCTCGAGATCGATCTGTTCACTAGAAATCTCGATTACGTTGATTTGGTGCAACGTGGCGTTGCGATGCGGTTGCTGCCGCAGTGCAGAGTTAGCAGTTCAGAGCGGTTCAAGTTGGCCATCATGTCTCCATTGGACAGCAGCTTTGATCCACCGCCGGGATGGGGCGAGCCAATGTACCACCCTCGAATGGTTGAAAACATCTTGAGTGGAACAGAGTTACGAGCGACCTATTTTCACGATTGCAACCTTTGGCAGGTCGTGGATCATGGCCGGAAAATCGGGTTGCAGTGGATGATGAGTACGGACCGCTTCCCAGGTTGGGAGGCAAGTGCACCGCTGCGGGTATTCTTTCACTGGATATACGGACGTCAAAACAAGCGTTTGGTTCATGCGGGCACCCTGGGAAAAAATGGACGCGGACTGTTGCTCGCAGGCAGTGGTGGATCGGGGAAATCCGGCACCGTCGTCGGCGGCTTGCTTCACGGACTGGATTCCGTCGGCGACGATTATGTATTGCTCGAATCGCGCGAGGAATCGATCAAAGCTTTTCCATTATTTGAGACCCTCAAGCAAGACCCATCCGGCATGGCCCGATTAGGTATTGATCCTCCCGAATCCGATCCGCAAGTCAACTGGCAGGGGAAGTGCGAGTTCAAGAGCCAACAGATTGGCGGTCGCAAGCTGGTCGAGAATCTGTCAATCGACGCCGTGTTGATCCCCAAAATATCGGGTGGACCACAGTCGATCATCCGACCGATCTCGAAAAGCCGAGCCATGATTGCCCTGGCACCGACCGGTTTGTTCCAACTTCCTGGTGAGAGGGATACCGGGGTCAGTTTTTTTTCGAACACGATTCGAAAACTCCCTTGCTTTGAATTGGAGCTCAGCAGCGATGCACGCGAAGTGACCGCCAAGATCGAGTCATTTTTGGATCGAGTCGACTCAAGATGCTGACGTTCATTATCCCGTTATACAATCGGGCGGAGTTTATCGAGGCTGCGATTCGCTCGCTGCTTCGGCAGCAGGACTACGTGGATCTGGACATTTTGGTGGTGAATGACGGTTCGACCGATAGCGGTCCGGCGATTGTCGAATCAATGTCGAGGGAACACCCCGCGATCCGAATGGTGAGCACGGAGAATCAAGGCGTAGCCAAGGCGAGGAATGTCGGGCTACGCAATTTGCTCGCCTCAACACAGTTCGTTTCGTTTCTGGACTCGGATGATGTATCACCCCCCGCACGAATTCATTCCGACCTGCGTGAGCTCCAACAGGATCCAACGCTCCAGTTCACTTACGGGAAGATGACGTTGGTCAGCGAGCTCGATGATGCAACGCTGCAGCCAACACAGGGGGCAAAACAAGCCACCGTTCGTGGTCTGTCAATGAGTGCGGGTATCTATCGCGTTGAAATCATCCGAGAAACGGGAATGTTTGACGAGTCTTTGCAGCAGAGTGAGGACACCGACTATCTCTTTCGCATTTTCGAGCGACCTGGCCGAAGCTACATGATGACGGACACAATTGCAGTTCTGTATCGTCGTCATCCGGGCAACATGACACGCAATAAGCAAACAGCCCGACGTTCCTTCATGCACGCCGTTCATAAATCCGTAATTCGTCGCAAAAACGATCCATCGCTAGGTGTATCCGCGGACATCTTCGATTTCAAAGAATTGATGAACCAACCCATGGAGTAGGGGATGAAGTACTCAGTTGTCATTCCTGCGTACAACGCAGCAAAAACACTCGCAGAGGCAATCGACTCGGTTCTGAATCAAACGGTCCCTCCGTCCCAGGTCGTGGTCGTTAATGATGGCTCGCTCGATCAGACGCGATCGATCGCTGAGAGTTTCGGCACGACCGTGGAGGTGTTTTCGCAAGCGAATTCGGGACCCGGTTCCGCCATGAGTCGTGGTATGCGACATTGCCACTCGCCATGGATCGCGTCGATCGATGCGGACGATGTCTGGCTAAATTGCAAGATGGAGCGACAACTCCAATACTTGGCGGATCATCCGACTATCGCAAGCGTCTTTTGCCGAATGCAGTTGTTTGGTGATTTATTCGTCTCCGAGGCGACCCAAGATGGTTGGGTCCGATCGACCATGACGGTTAAGAGGGAGGTATTCGACCACGTGGGTGATTTAGTTGATCCGCCCGGTATGAGGGGTGAGATGATCGATTGGATCGTCCGTGCTCGTGAAGCCGGGTGGACTTTGGTGATGATTCCCGAAGTGATGGCAAAACGCCGGGTGCATGCCGGTAGCTTATCTCACGGGCGCGACCCGCAAAAAGATAGAGGCTATGCCCACGTTGCCATGGCGGCGATCATGCGACGTCGAGTCAAGATTCAGAATGAGGGGCGAGATGCGTGCGCTACCTGATCTGGCCAACCGATTCGCATGGGCGTTCCCGACGGACGCCCACCATCAACTACTGTATGCCGCGATCGGTCGTGACAATGCAATTGCGTTGCATTCTGCCGAACAGTGGTTCGATGCCAACAACCTCGACGACTGTTCCTTTCGCAGTCAGCGCTTGCTGTTGCCGGTGCTGGCACGCTTTGGTCAACAACTCAAGCCCCACGCCGCCTACGCTCGACTTGTCGGGATGCAGAGGTTGTTGTGGTCGCGGTCGAAAATGGCGGTGCAAGAATCCAGGGAAGCACTCCAAAAGATCACCGAGGCGGAAATTTCGGTGCTCCTGATCAAAGGTGCATCGCGTTTGGCGATTGCCGAATCCCAAAGCAAACGCCGCGTGGCCTGGGATATCGACATCGTTGTCCCACCATCGGCAATGGGGAGAGCGTTTGAAGTTCTGGTAGATCATGGTTGGTTACCATCGCCTGGGCATAGTCCACAGTGCATTCGAAAATACTTGCCCTCCTATCGAAGTATCAACTTTTTTCGGGGCGCTTTTGGAGACCTCGATCTGCATCGCCAAGCGTTTTACGATGGAAACGGCTTTGAATTGGACGACGCGAGGCTCTGGGGCGAGTCCATCCCTGCATCGCTAAGCGGGATCCCCGTGATGATCCCACGCCCCGAGTACCGAATCGCGATGGCAATCGCGCACTCAGCCGGCGATGGGCATTCCCACAGCGACTGGATGGTGGACTGTGTCACGACGATTCAAGAGCACGAAATTGACTGGAGCCTTTTCCAAGACATCGTTGCCAAGCGAAGAATTGCGGTTTGCTGTGCAATCGCCTTCCACTACTTTCATGATTACCTCCACTTGGAGATTCCTCGTGAAACGCTGGATGGAATCACGAGAGTGGCGAAGCGAAGGCCAACGCAGCTGTTGATTGGACTGGTCCAATCTAGGCCAAAGGAAAAGTCCGGCCTGTTGGGCGCCGTTCTTCGCGGTGGAGCAAAGAAATACCGCAATTGGAAGTCGCGTCGATCGCGAGCTCCGCATCTCCCGGTCAGAATGCTTCGCGTAAAGAAGTTAGCAAGCGTCGAGGCGTCGGATCAGAGTTCCATGGTTAAATCATGGGCACTGCCGGCGTTGAAAAAGACGGATTCATCACGCAATCTAAGTGTCGAGATTGTGATCGATGTTAACCCCTCCAAGGTTCGGCGCAGGATCGAGCTCGAGATAAACTCTCCTCGGGAGCACGTTGCTCGCGCCCGATACTATTATTGGATGCGGACATCACGGAAGGCGGTTCGCCTGCAACTGTCTGGATTTCTTGGTCAATCCAATGCGAGTGATGAATTGGCATTGAGCTCGTACCCCAGTCGCCAGCTGAGAAGCTATGCCAGCGATGAAGAGCGGGCAAAATACGACAGCGTGCCGTTTCGCGTGGTCGCATACAAAGTCGCAGGTGCGAGTGTTTAATTTTTCGCTAACGACGAACAACACGATGGGCTTCTTTGCCGTGGCGACCGAAAGCTTCATCGATCCTCAAAGCAACGTGATGCCAAAACTGACCGCCGGGAGTTGTTTTTGAAAAATCCCGTATGCTATTTGGATTCCGAAGTCACGCGGGTTTTGTCGTTTTTTGCTTTCTTCTCCGCGTCACGCTCTGCTTTCCTCTCGGATCGCATGAGCTCACGCTTCATCTCGCGTTCTGTCAGCACCTTGTCGAGACCGGGAATGCTGGAT
>JBGTCJ010000212.1:0-2911 GCA_041748895.1 Pirellulaceae bacterium | reverse complement strand
CGCTGGCGGCCCTATCCGACACAGTTGACCTGCCATGATGTTTCAACAGAACACTTTCCGATTTTCTCGCCGTGGCGTCACGCTGATCGAAGTTATCTTCTCGATCGGCGTGGTGCTGATCGGATTGCTGGGCGTCGTTTCGATCTTGCCGCTGGCGGGCAAACGGAGCCAGGATGCGGTCGGTATGAATGCGGCTTCGGCCTTTAGCGTGACGATCTCCCAAGAGATTCAAAGCCGAAGACTTTTCAATGGTGGACGATTGGTTGGCTTGAACGCGGCCGGAAATCCCTTCGTGTTGGATCCAACCGCCGTACCGCCCGATTCGTTTTGCATCGATCCGTTGTTCTTCTCGGCGTTGACCACGTTTCCTGATAACGCCGTTCGCGGATTTTGGGCAAGGCTATTTCCCTATTACCAGGCTCAGCACGATCCAACGCGGGATCCATCGACGGCTGCGGGTTGGCCGCCATGGGGAGTCGATCAACCGAGGATGTTGCGTGTTGGCATCCGCAACCTGCCGGCCAACGCACTTCCGACACTGCCCTTCAACGTCCTTCAGTTGATCACCGCGGAAGAGGGCCGGCAGTTCGCCGAATCGGCTGACGACCTGGTCAGCGAACGTCCCAAAGACCGTTCACTCAGTGCGATTTTGAAAACGTTTCGGGCGACGACCGGCGGATTCCCGCTGGGAAAACGATTCCCCTCGGGTGAGTTCTCCTGGATGGTGACGGTCAACCCCTTGCCCGGTGGTCGCTACGCGTCGGTCGCCTCCGTGGTGATTCGCAATCGCGAGCGGCAATTCGCCGCGCCAACCGACGCTGCATTTCCCGAGCAAAATCCGACATCCCAGCGTCTGGCATACGTGACGTTTGCGACGGGGTTTCGCGGTGGGGCCGGTGGAACGGTTCATCTGGTAAGCAATCAAAATACGGTATCACGACTGCATTCGGGCGATTGGTTGATGCTCTCACGACAGACTCCGTTGGGGCCGATCCATCGCTGGTTTCGCGTCAGCGCGGTTGACGGAGATGCCGAAAAGTTGAGTGGTGACGGGATCGAAGGCGGTGCCAACAATCCACTGGGTGCTGGGCTCCCAAACCCCAACGACCCTCGTGATACCTGGCGACGCAAGGTGTATCTCGACGGACCCGATTGGCACTTTGGATTTACCGTCGGAACACTCCCGGTCGGTTATGCCGACACCACGTTCGGCGACAACACCTACGCGACGCTCGTCGAGGGTGTCGTTGCCGTCACCGAAGAGATCATGCGACTCGATCAAATCTGATTCCATCGTCGCTGTATTCAATAGGCCTTCAGACCATCAGGTGAACCCTGACGGGCAAGATGCCCGCGTCACTGGAAAGTAAATTGTTATGAGATCGATGCATCCCTCGCGTCGCCCCGGCGTGATCTTGATTGTGGTCCTCAGCATGCTGACGTTCTTCAGTGTGTTGGTGGCCAGCTATTTGGTGTTTAGCAACCAGGCGAGGCAAACCTCCTTTGTGTTGTCGACCCGCACCGCGCGAACGCCCGACGCGAATCGGTATCTCAATGATGCGCTGATGAAGCTGATCCGCGGGACGGATGATCCGACGGATCCATTTTTCGGCGAAGATTTGCTCAGCGATTACTACGGTCGATTTGACGCGCTCAGTTTGCGTGTTCGCGGCGTCCCCACGCAGCCCCCCAACTTCGTCGCCAATGGATTCATTCGTTTCCCGATCGGATTGCGGGCGACCCCGAATATTCGACCTGACGCGACACGTGATTGGGACGATCTTTACACCGGTCGCGTGATCACGTTTACCGAGGGGCCGCTTGCGGATCTATCGTTTCGCGTGTTGCGATCGATCTACGTAGTGCCGCCGCCGGCAGGTGGTTACGACGACCTCTACATCGAACTCACCCCGGACACCGTTCGCAAGTTGCCGTTGGTGGCCGATCGCACGCTGCCGCTGAACAACCTCAAGGTGTCGCGGCTGCTTTACCCCAACGGCACAACGACTGGGCCTGGATTCGCCTTTCACATGAATGGCGTTCCGCGGAACTCGCCGGGGATCGGGTTCAATGGCAACCCGCTCGCGCCCGAAATGACTCGTCCGGCGACGCCACAGGCGGCACCCGCAGCGGCGGTTCCGGGATTCACGCTTCCCATGGCGCTGCAGCCCAATCATCTGGGCGAGATGACTGCCAAGATTCCGCTCGATCCGGTCACCGGTCTTCCGCTCACTCCGTCGGGAGACTTTGACGAGAGTTACGTGGCGGCGGATTTCAACAATTGGTTCCTCAGTTATCGGCACAGCGCCTTGGCGGGCCCGGGTGGCATACGCAAGATCATTCCATCCTTTCACCGCCCATCGGTGATCAATTACATCCTCAATGGTGACAACGCACTGGCCGCGGGTGAGCGTCGCAATCTAGCCGTCAGTTTAGCCCGCTCGACGTTTCGTCCGCTTCCGTTTGTGGCCGGCGCTGGCGGCCCCGCCGCGACCGCGGTACACCCGCTGTTCACCGGCAGCAATAACAAGTTCGCCCTCCGCACACCGATCGATCTTAGCGGCGGGGCTGCTGGTCTGCGTCGCCTTGATCAAGTCGCCAAAGCCTTGATTGGAAGTCCGGACGATTGGAACCCATGGGATGTCGACAACGACGGTGATGGGATCGCCGACAGCATTTGGATCGATCTGCGGTTGCCCGTCTTCACTTCACCGGAGGGCAAACTGCTTCGTCCGTTGATCGCGCCGATGATTGAGGATCTTGGCGGGCGGTTGAATGTCAACGCCCATGGTAATTATGAATTGGCGATCAACGACGGCAACGCGGGAATTCTGGGTGCGGCACTTTGGGGATCGACCCGCCAACCGCCTGGCACGCCGATCAACTCGCTTCGGCGGTATGGCGGCTTGGG
>JBGTCJ010000211.1:0-2170 GCA_041748895.1 Pirellulaceae bacterium | reverse complement strand
CGCGCGGTGGGTTGCTCGAGAGGTGCAGCCGTGAGCAGCGAAGGTGATTTTCATGTCCATCTCTTTGGTCACCATCGCGGGCCACTGGCGATCAGTTTCGAACAGTTGGAGGCTCGTCTGGCCGAAGTGCCACGGCTCTATTTTGAGCCCGACGGGTCATTCGTCTGGCGCGGGGAGGGGTGGCAGCTCGACGCCATGATTTACGACCACGATGGTCGATTGCAATCCATCGACCTGAAGGCACAGCGCCTTCCGCTAGCGGTCTGGGTCCGGTTGCTCGGGTGGCTTCGTTTGGAACCGGGAGAGGGTGAGCTGCAGCGGCTGCCTGCAGGTCAGTGGCAAGATTTGCAAACGTTTGAAGCATCGGTTTGGTCGCAATCCGATCGAACCGCCGGATCCGCTTCACCGTAAAACCGGAACGAGTGATGAATTCGGCCATTCCTACTGGCCGGTGAGTCATTCGTGCAGGCAGTGGTCGGTCCATTTGCACCGGATGTAGGGTTTGGCACGGCTATTGCATTGTCACGGAAGTAGAATGTGTTGGTAACAGGTCGACGTCGCGTGCGGAGTTGCTCGCGGCGATCTTCCTGGAGAAGCCAGGTTCAATTCAGGAGGATTCAAATATGTTGACAGCGACACTCCCTATCTCGCATGTATCGGTTCCGCCCGTGGTGTCTCGAAACGAGACGGGGCTAAGTGATTCAGAGATTTCGCAGCGAGTGCTGAAAATTCGCAGCGGCTGGTCGGTGGCCGAGCGGGTCGAGCGTCGGCGGGAAGCGGAGCGGCGGTTTGCATCGCTGGTCGAAGCGTTGTCCGATGCTTGCCCAGCGGCTTGATCGGATACCGCTGCCATGGCCCGTCGATCCTTTGAACTCAAGGGACTGAGTTCGTATCCGAGCGTTTCGCTAGCGGGCGGCGCGGTGTTAAAGTACCGCCACCATGAGCCCGGACCCCGATCATCAATCGCGTCGTGCATCGGCGCTGCGTCAGAACCAACAGTGTTATGACCAATTGGTGGTGGCAGGGGTCGCCCTTTGCCGTCCTGCAACGGAGCAGGAATTGGCAGATCCGCTGCATACCGTCGATCCGCTGGGTTGGTTAGGCGGAAACATTCGTGGCTGGAAAGTGCTGTGCCTGGCTGCTGGCGGGGGGCGTCAAAGCGCGTTGTACGCTTCGGCAGGTGCGGACGTTACGGTGTTTGATCTCAGCGCCGCCATGCTCGAGCTCGACCGCCGAGTGGCTCAGCAGCGTCGCCTTTCGATCCGCGTCGCCCAAGGCTCGATGGATCGGCTCGAAGGGATCGCAAACGGTGCGTTCGATTTGGTGATCCACCCGGTCAGCACCTGTTACTTACCCGATGTCTCGAGCGTATTCGCCGAGGTTTCGCGAGTACTCCGGCCGGGGGGCCTCTATGTCAGTCAGCACAAGTCTCCCATCAGCCTTCAGGCATCCGTTCTACGGGGCCCCTCGGGAAGTTACACGATCGAGCATTCGTACTATCGGACCGATCCGGTACCGGTCCCGTCGCAGAGCGGCGCTGTCGCCGATCGTTTGAGAGAGAGGGGTGCGGTGGAGTATCTCCATCGTTTGGAGCAGTTGATTGGCGGAATCTGCCGTGCGGGGATGGTGGTTGAGGATTTTGCCGAACCACAGCATG
The DNA here is from genome assembly GCA_041748895.1 of Pirellulaceae bacterium. Taxonomy (GTDB): domain Bacteria; phylum Planctomycetota; class Planctomycetia; order Pirellulales; family Pirellulaceae; genus UBA6163. Next base: position 513 of record JBGTCJ010000211.1, on the reverse strand, counting down.
CGGAGCCCGATGCACCTCGAAACAGTTTTGCCGATCGCGCCGGTTTGATCGCGCCCTACCTGCGGATCAAGGCGAGACGAATGGGCCAGCGGGACCTTGTGATCCAGTAGCGACCAGGTGCGATCGACCGGTGGGCGTCGTTCCCGCCAAAGATTTTTGGCTTGGTGCCGCCACTCGGGGCGTTCTTGACCTAGGTTTCCCCCGAAGGCAGGAGTGATCCCACGCCCCCTCCCCGATGAGAATCCGTCAAGCCATGTCGCCCAACCCACTGACACGCCGCGGCCGATCCTTTGTGGATGCCGAGGTCCAAGGCGGATTGCTCAGGGCCATTGCGGTCCACTGGATCATTCTGTTCGTCGTCAATGTGCTCGCGCTGGTGGTCTGGTTGCGAATGTTCGAGCAACCCGAAATCGGATGGGGTGAGACCTTCGTCGACTGTTTGCGGCGCTTCATGCCCTTCTTCGTGGTCAGTCTGGCATTGATCCCGGCTTTTATTTGGGACACGCTCAAGCT
>JBGTCJ010000210.1:0-2091 GCA_041748895.1 Pirellulaceae bacterium | reverse complement strand
GGAATTCGGTTTGGCGTCAGCTACTGCGGCGTGATGACCGAAGTCCCCGTCCATGCCAAGTCCGTTTCAGACCACCGCGTCCGCCATTCCTGCCAAATCCTCCGCATTGCCATGCCGACAAATCTGCCGAGGGAAGGACTTCACGAATTGGCACAGTTGCGAACGGACCCGCATGGTGCAGATACCCCGCCGGCTCAGGCGCAAGCCATCGCCGGCAGCGACAACGCGGCGGGCAGTCTCGATTCGACCACCGTTCGGACCGTGGCGGTGATTGACATTGGGGCGACGAGTATCCGAATGACGGTGGCCGAAATTGGTCGTGAGGGAACCGTGCGGACCCTCGACCGGCTCGTCCAGGCCGTGGTGCTGGGGCGGGAGGCCTTCAGCACCCGCCGGATCACACGCGCGACGATCGAGCGATCGGCATCAATCTTGCGACGCTACCAAAGGGTGCTCCGCGAATACGGCATCAAATCCGCCTCGCAGATACGCGTCGTCGCGACCTCGGCCGTGCGCGAAGCGACCAATCGCTTGGCATTCATCGATCGCATCTTCATCGCGACCGGGTTGGTCGTTGAGGTGATGGACGAGGCGGAGGTGAATCGCATCACTTACATGGGCGTCAACCCTCACCTGGAGCAGAACGAGGCGTTGCAGCAGGCCCGCTGCGTCGTTTTCGAAGTGGGCGGTGGCAGCACCGAACTGCTGGTCATGAGCGAGGGCAACATGCTGCTCAACGATACCTTTCGCCTCGGGTCGCTTCGATTGGTCGAAATGCTCGAATCGGCCAACGCCACGTCCAGCCGCCGCCGGGCGTTGATGGAGCACCAGATCGGCCGGATCATTGATCGGGTTTCCGAGAAAATCCGTGAAGAACCCAACACGAGATTGATCGCGATTGGCGGCGACATCCGATTCGCGGCCCACCAGATTCTAGAGCATTGGGACACCGAGGAGCTCGCGGAGATCCCAACCACGAAGCTCGAGCAACTCACCAACAGCATCCTTCGCCTGGATGATGACGCGATCGTCAGAAAGTACGCGGTCAGCTATATCGAGGCCGAGACGTTGGGCGCCGCGTTGCTAACCTACCTGATGCTCGCCAAGCATTTTGGCCTCGAGCAGATCCTCGTCTCCGATACCAACCTCAGGGACGGATTGCTTCACGACATGGCTGTCCGCGGCAGTTGGACGCACGCCTTTCGAAAGTTGATCGTCCGCTCCGCGATCACGCTCGCGAGGAAATGCCAAGTCGATGAGGAACACGCGCTCCGCACGGCGGAACTGGCGAGCGAACTATTCACCCAACTGTGGCGCGAGCACCGACTCCCCGAACGGTTCGAAGTGATCATTCATGTCGCGGCAATTCTCTATCAGGTCGGGCAATTCATCAACGTTCGCAGCAGCCACAAGCACGCGATGTATTTGATTCGCAACAGCGAACTGTTCGGCCTCGGACGCCAGGATCTTCTTTTGGTCGGCCTGGTCGCGCGCTACCACCGTCGATCGTCTCCCCAACCGACCCACGAGGGCTACGCAACGCTTAACCGCAATGAACGAGTGGTCGTCAGCAAATTGGCTGCGATCCTTCGAGTCGCGATCGCGCTGGAGGAAACACGCAGCGGTCGTGTCCGCCATCTTCAGTGCAAACGCGATTCAAAGCGGTTGGTGATCGAATTGCCCGGTGTCGATGACGTCTCGATGGAACAACTCGCGCTGAGGCAGAACGGAAGCCTGTTCGAAGAGGTGTACGGCGTTCCGGTGATGCTTCGGGCAGGGAAGTGAAGCCCCTCACCCGACAATCGCTGGCAAACAAATCGTAACGCCCGCCAATGCGCGGATCATCGTCAGCCACAACAAGAGCCAACCCCATCTCAATCGATTTACGAACACAAAAGAACACAAAAGGTGCCACCCATAGAACACAAAAAAACGAATGGTGCCAGCCATGTTGCGGTCGTCACACGACGTGAGTCGGAGCGAGCAAGCGAAGGTAGCTTGTCAATCTTGAGTGAGTGACGCCCCGCGGTGGGGATGAACTTCACGTGCTCAGAATGTAATCACTGGGGTGCGGCAAGCTTAGGTTAAATG
>JBGTCJ010000209.1:0-3100 GCA_041748895.1 Pirellulaceae bacterium | reverse complement strand
AACTGTTCGCGGCGGCTCAACGGCGCTTGTGAAACCGAGTCCATTGGGCCACTGAAGTCGCCCTCGCTGTGTGATTCCAGCGTCCATCCGGTTGTGCTTTCGAATCGAATGCTCGCGGTCCAGTAAAAGCTGTCAAAACTTGGTGTCCCATTGTCATCAGCGATCAAGTCGAGCGATTGACCCTTTTCGATCGACCATCGCAGCGGGCCGTACGGTCGGTCATTGCTCTTCTGCACCTCCTGCCAAAGGACGGTCTCGCCGATGGCGAACGTTGCACGTATTCCATCACCCTTTTGATTCTGATGTCCGATGGTCCCGGTGACGACCAAAGCGCCGTCGGCAGGGGCCGTCCAGCGTCGGACGACTGCCGCCGAACGCCCGTTCCCGGGGTGTCCCAGCCTCGCGCCCAAGTGGGCGTGCCCCAGCTCCGGATCGGGAAATTCGCTCGAAACCTGCCACTGTTTTTTGGCAAAAACACGCAAGGGGTTGAACCGTTCGACAAATCCGGCATCGCCCACTTCGGCTAGGCCGTATTGCCAAAGCCTTCTGGGGTCGGGCTCGATCACCGCATCGCTCGCCGGTTGCCTGAGAAAATCCATCGCGTCTGCCAATTCTCGAGTCTTCGGTGGACGCCCCAGCAAGCGGTCGAACGCGGCGCGTATCCATCGCTCTTCCGATTGCACTGTTGAGGAGGCTGGGTCCTTGGTGAGAGCACGTGATATCGAGGCCGCGGCGTGCGTCGCGAGAGCCAACGCTTCGGGACTATTGAGCCAGTAGAGAGACTGCTGGGGGATTGTAGTGTAGTGCCGCTGGGGCGTATGCGCGTCTGGGCTAGCCACATCAAATGTGCGAAAGACCCCCGGCAGGTTCTGGCGATCGATGTAAGCGTAGACAGTCCGTCGCCATGGCGCCCCCAGAGTCGTGATACTTACGGGTTCGCCACCCATGGATCGCTCGAGCACTCCGGCCACTGACATCATGCAATCCCTCAGCGACTCGAAATCGCGACGACGCAGGTTGCCACGAGCGAAATAACGATTGTCGGGGTCGTCGCGGATCGTCTCGGCGTCCGCCGAAGCGCTTCGGCCGTAGGCCGCCGTCTGAACGATCCGGCGAACAAGCCGCTTGATGCTTTGGTGCCTCGCCAAATCAAGTGCCAACTCATCGAGCACTTCGGGAACAACCGGCGGTTCCGTTCGAAAACCAAAATCACTCGGTGTGTCGACGAGGGGCGCACCCAATAGTTGGCCCCATACGCGGTTGGCCATCACTCGATAGGTAAGCGGATTGTCTTGGGCAACGATCCGTTCAGCTAACTCGCCTCTCCCGCTACCTTGGGTAAATCGCGGTTCATCCGCTTTGCGCAGCGAGGTGAGAAACTGCCGCTCGGCTACTTCGCCCCGATTGCCGGGTTGACCACGCAGCATCACGCGCTCATCACTCGGGTTCTCCTTGTCAACCATCCTGAGCGGCGATGGTCCCTCCTCGGTCATCTGGCTACTAAGCAAGATGCCCGCCAAGGCGTAATAGTCCGTCGTGGGAATCGGGTCAAATTTGTGATCGTGGCAGCGGGCGCAGGCTACCGTCAGCCCGAGCAAACCTCGCGTGATCACATCGATTCGGTCGTCCAATGTGTCGAACTGATTTTGGAAACGGCGCCCAATGGTGAGGAAGCCCATTGCGTCGAGATTCCCTGCCTGGTTTTCGGGGTCAATCCGATCGCCTGCCAACTGCAACCGAATCATGTCCGCGTAGGGCATGTCGGATCCAAAGGCGCCGATCACCCAGTCGCGAAACCGCTCGCTACCTATCAACCTCCTCTCGCGTCCGGCAAAGTTATATCCGACCGTGTCGGCATACCGAGCCACGTCCATCCAGTGGCGGCCGAATCGCTCACCATACTCCGGCGAAGCGAGCAAGCGATCGACCAGGTCCGAGTAGGCCGTGGGCCGGCGATCTGCCAGAAATCGTTCGATCTCTTCGGACGAGGGCGCCAAACCCGTTAGGTCGAAGTACAGCCTCCGAATCAAGCTCCGACGGTCGGCAAGCGGACTGAGCCGGAGCCCCCGGTCGGCAGCACGCGCGTCAATCCAGTCATCAATCACGTCACGTGACTGTGGCATGTGACTCGGGGACGCCGCGGGGAGTTTGGGGGCGACCATCGCCCAGTGCGTTGCAGGGTCACGCTCCATCGGCGATAGCTGTGTGACCGCCATTGCTGGCGAGGCATCGATTCGGGGGTCCGCCGCGCCGTTGGCAACCCACTCTCGCAAGATTGCGATTTGGTCATCGCTGAGCCGCCCAGATGGCGGCATCTCCATCTCAGCATCGTTGTAACCGATGGCACGAATAAGCAAACTCTGTTCAAGATTTCCGGGAACGACCGCCGGTCCACGATGCCCGCCGCGACGCGACTCCGCGTGCGAATCGAGACGCAGCCCACCGGCGGCTTCGGCGGACGACTCGGAGTGACATTCGTAACAGTGCTCGATGAGCAGCGGGCGGACTTTGGATTCAAAAAAATCAAATTCAGATCCGCTCGATTGTGAGATCGCGATCGTGATCCACGCAAAACAAAGAGCGATCGTTCGCGGCTGGGAAAAAATCAAATACACGCGGAAGGCGGGGGTATGTTGGCGCGCGGGGAGGCGGTTATCGGTGTCCGCAGACGGTCAGCCGACCCAGCGGCCTGGCGAAAACCCGTGACGTCGGAAACGCAGCTTTCTCTAGTGTAGCCAACTCGCAAGCGTTCACACATGGTGACCCATTGTCCAGCGCGGATCACTAGGTGTGGATGCCTGCGTGTGCGGCGATTTCCTTGTGGACGCTTCGAAGGATGTTGCTGAGCAACCGACAGTCGAGAGGATGAACACCGATCTAGGTGTCTCCTCGGCGTCCACTGCCCTGCCACCCACAAAAAACGAACGGTGCCACCCAAAAAACGAACGGTGCCACCCACGTTGCGGTCGTCACACGACGTGAGTCGGAGCGAGCAAGCGAAGGTAGCTTGTCAATCTTGAGTGAGTGACGCCCCGCGGTGGGGATGAACTTCACGTGCTCAGAATGTAATCACTGGGGTGCGGCAAGCTTAGGTTAAATG
>JBGTCJ010000208.1:0-2390 GCA_041748895.1 Pirellulaceae bacterium | reverse complement strand
CGCGCCCCTCCCCGGAAACTCGCAAGCTCGTTTCCGACCCTCCCGAGGGAGGGTAAAGTCGGCTTACCGACTTGTATAGATACCAATGCCCCCCGGGAGAGTCGAGCGACGCTGCGCGTCCGACCCTCCCGCAAGCGGGAGGGTTAAAGGATTGTGCCGTAACAAGTTGCGTCCAGCTACGCCCCTTGGGATCTTATTCAATGTCCCTGATTTGAATATTTCGCCATCGGACCGAGTAGGGACCGGTGCCTTTTTTGATGCCGTGAACCTGTAGGGCGATGAAGCCGCTTTGAGACGATTGCGGATCCCGAAGGTCCTCGATCGGTCGGCCATTGATCCACGTTTGGATCCGATCCCCCTTAGCCCGCACCAAGAATTGGTTCCACTGGCCGTTTTGGTAGGCGTCCTTGATCGGCTGGTCCTTGCTGAGCCAACCGCGTCCGGTGGCCTCGCCGTAGATGTAGCCCGATTCCCCCGGGGCCGCCTCGATCTCGACCTGTGGGCCGTGGACGCGTCCGTTCTGGTATTCGGCGGTGCTCAGCGACCGGATCTGAACCCCCGAATTGAGCTCGAGATCGACGTCGACCTCAAAGGCCAATTCGAAATCGCCGTACGTTTGATCCGTGCAGAGGAACGAATTCGGGCTTCCTTCGGACGTGGTCCCGACGATCGCGGCGTCGGCGACGCGGTACTTTGCCGTGCCGTTCTTCTGAGTCCAACCCTGAAGATCGCTGCCATTGAACAGCGGCACCCACCCCGGCGACTCGAGCGATGGCATCGGCTCCGCGTCTTCCCGAGTTTGCAACTCCTTGCCCTCCACTTCGTCGGCTGAAACGCCGCCCCACCCAAGCGTCGAGACGATCAACATGCCAAGCCAGTGCCAGGTGCGGCGACGATTGAGGGTCCAACGGAACATCGACGAGATTCCTAACGGCGGGTAAGGTGGATGCCTTCGGTCGAAAAAGTATAGCAAATTCACGCCGTTCGTCGTCCGGTTGAGGCCGAATGACGCCGGTTTCGCATCCCATTTCTGTCATCCCTGACTCTGTCATTTCTGGAAAGCGAATGTTCTCCTCCGCACGCGGTGATTTTCCCTCGGTCCGGATGAGACGACTGCGTCGAAATGACTGGACACGTCGTCTGGTCGCCGAAAACCGTCTTTCGGTCAACGACCTGATCTGGCCGCTATTCGTTGTCGATCAAGCTAGTGGTCAGCAACCGATCGCGAGCTTGCCGGGTGTCTCTCGCCTGGGGCTCGATGAACTTCGCCGATCCGCGGCGGAGGCGGCCGAGTTGGGCATTCCTGCGATCGCCGTGTTTCCAGCCACGAACCCTGAGCTCAAATCCGACGATGCTGCCGAAGCCGTCAATCCCGACAACTTGGTTTGCCGCAGCGTTCGTGCAATCAAACGCGAGGTGGGCGATGCCTTGGGAGTGATCTGCGACGTGGCGCTCGACCCTTACAGCAGCCATGGTCAGGACGGGCTAGTTCGCGATGGTGACGTGGTGAATGACGAAACGATCGAGGTGCTCCGCGAACAGGCAGTCGTGCAAGCCTCCGCGGGCTGCGACGTGATCGCGCCGAGCGACATGATGGATGGTCGTGTCGCCGCAGTCCGGCAAGCGCTCGACGCCGCGGGATACGCCCACGTCCAAATCCTCTCCTACGCCGCTAAATACGCCAGCGCCTTCTACGGACCCTTTCGCGATGCTGTCGGATCGGCCGCCAACCTTGGGGGTGGCGACAAACGCACCTACCAACAAGACCCCGTCAATAGTGACGAGGCGCTACACGAGGTCGCGCTCGACCTCCGCGAGGGCGCCGACATGGTGATGGTCAAACCCGGGTTGCCGTACCTCGATATCGTCCGCAGGGTCAAAGAAGCTTTCGCCGTTCCAGTGCTGGCGTACCAGGTCAGTGGCGAGTACGCGATGCTGGCGGCCGCGGCCGAGCGAGGTTGGCTCGATCGAGACAAAGCCGTCATGGAAAGCTTGCTCGCGTTCAAGCGAGCCGGAGCCGACGCGGTGCTGACGTACTTCGCGGCCGATGTCGCCAAACGATTGAAATCGTGAACGACACTTGGGTGACTTTGCCCACGAACCAAGACGCGCGGTGGCGGCGTCTGATGGCCCGCGCCTCACGCCGATTTTCGTGGCACTGGCGACCACTGAATGTTGCCGGTCGCCCCTGGTCGATCGCCACCGCAACCGACCCCGATGCGATGCTGCTCGACGCCTGCCGACGACAGGATGCAGGCCAGAGCGACATCGTCGACCCATTCTGGGCCACCGTTTGGCGATCGACCGCGGGCCTCGATCAATTCCTCGATCGCTACGACCACCTGGAGGGCCTCCGCGTGTTGGAACTCGGCTGCGGCACAGGCCGTGCG
>JBGTCJ010000207.1:0-4824 GCA_041748895.1 Pirellulaceae bacterium | reverse complement strand
GCAGCGACGCCCTGGGTTATCTCGCAAAACGGTCACCTTCGCCCTGAAAGGGCGACACCGGTGTTTCGCCCTTTCAGGGCTCGCGCTGGCGGACACGACTCGTACCCAGGGCGGCGCTTTGCGGCTTCGCCGCGTCGCTTGCCCTGGGCTATCAACGCGCTGCCCCTTCGGGCCGCCAATGCGCACAACGAACGTGGTGACTCCTTACCCAGGGCGGCGCTTTGCGGCTTCGCCGCGCCGCTTGCCCTGGGCTATCAACGCGCTGCCCCTTCGGGCCGCCAATGCGGGTACAAACAAAGAGCCCCGCTACGTTTTGAACGTCCACATTTCGCTCGCCAGGGTCCCTACGGCGACCGACTGCCATTGAGTACGCTATTGGGTGTTGCCGGGAATGGCCGGCCAAGTGAAATTCCTTATCACCCCAACCGCCCACCTCGATCCGACCCATGAGCCTTCTTCGTTTCGATGCATCCGGCGCGATCCACCCCCAGTATGGAATCTCGCAGTCGCAGCTCGATGGACTCTACCCCAGGCTTCTCGAACTGCGGCGCGAGATGGTCGAGGTCGACGCCAAGCAATACGCCTCTCAGGAGATTCCTCAATCAAAGGAACCACTGGACGCCCGCTTTTACTGGCTGCCCAAGGAGCAACTGGATGCTTACGAACAGCACCGCGAGGCTTCCGAATTGGGCCGAATCTTCAAGGTTGCCAACTCGATCGTCCATGAGATCGACGCCGCGGTTGTGCTGGGGATTGGCGGCTCCTACATGGGCGCTCGCGCCCTGATGGATGCCTGTTGCGATCCCTACCACAACGAATTGACGCGGGCCGGGCGGGGCAGTCGGCCGCGACTTTACTTCGAAGGGAACAACGTTGATAACGACTCGTCGAGTGCCTTGCTCAATCGATTGGCCGCGGGCGGGTACGCCGACACCGATCCAGAAAAACGCTGGGCCTTGGTCGTCATCAGCAAGTCCGGCGGGACGCTCGAGACGGCGGTCGCGTTTCGCCAATTCCTTGCCGCCCTCGAAAAAAATCTTGGCGCCGAGGCGGCGAGTCAATTGGCGCGGTTCGTGATTCCCGTCACCGGCGAGAGCGGCAAACTGCACGATCTTGCGGGGGCGATTGGTTGCGATGAAGTCTTCAGCGTTCCCGATGGTGTCGGCGGGCGGTTCAGCGTACTGTCGCCTGTCGGGCTGGTACCCGCGGCAATTCTCGGGCTCGACTGCATGAAATTGCTCGAGGGCGCGGTCGCGATGAACGAGCATTTTGAAACCGCGCCGCCGGAGCAAAACGTCGTGCTGCAGTACGTCGCCGTCAACCACCTGCTCGAAAAGCACCGCGAAAAATCGATCCGCGTTTTGAGTATTTGGAGCAAAGAACTCGAATCGGTTGGCCTCTGGTACGATCAGCTGCTCGCCGAGTCCATTGGGAAGGACGGCAAGGGGGCCACGCCCCTGACAACCGTTAACACCCGCGACCTCCACAGTCGCCACCAACAACATCAACAGGGACGCGACGACAAGGTCTTCAACAATCTGATCGTGGAGAAGTATCGAACGGACCCCATGTCGGTCGGCCAAAGCGAACGCAATCAGGACGGGCTTAACGATTTGGCTGATAAAACGTTGGTCGATGTGATGGCCGCCGCAATCAAGGGAACCGACGATGCGCTCCACGCCGATGGCCGGCCGACCACCAGCATCATCCTGCCAACGATCAACACGCACGTGCTCGGGCAGCTATTCCAGATGCTGATGATCGCGACGGTGATCGAAGGGCGGCTGTTGGGCATCAACCCCTACGGCCAACCCGGGGTTGAGCAGTACAAAGGCAACATGAATCGGAATCTCGGAAGGAAATAGCCGTTCCATGTCATCGATCGATACCGTCTTCGCATCGCTTCGCCGCGAGGGCCGCAAAGCCTTCATGCCTTTCGTTACCGCCGGTGACCCCGATGTCGAGACCACCATCGCCTTGATCGAGGCGCTCGCGTCCGCGGGCGCGAACGCTTGTGAGGTCGGCGTGCCCTACAGCGATCCGATCGCCGACGGGCCGGTTATTCAGGCCTCGTTCCAGCGTGCTCTCGACGCGGGCTTTCGCCTCGCCGATCTGCTCGAAATCGGCAAGCAAGCGACCGCGAAGGTCTCAATGCCGTTGATCACGATGGCCAGTTACAGCATCATCCATCGAACGGGCATGCAGCGATACGTCGATCAAGCGATCGCCGCAGGTTACTCTGGCGCGATCGTTCCCGATCTATTGCTCGAAGAGGCTGAACCTCTGGCCGCCGTCTGTCGGGCGACGGATTTCAGTCTCATTCAGTTGGTCACACCGACGACACCGAGGGATCGCCAGGTCCGGATCGCCGAGCTATCGAGCGGGTTTCTCTATTTCGTCTCGGTGACCGGGATTACGGGGGAACGGAGCCAGTTGCCGCCAGGATTGGTTGACAATGTCGGCTGGCTCCGAGATCAGACCCCCCTGCCAATCTGCATCGGATTCGGAATCAGCAGCGCCGATACCGCCGCCAGACTAGCTCCCGTCGCTGATGGGATCATCGTCGGTTCAGCGATCGTTCGCCGCGTCGCCGACGCGGCCGATCGCCAAGATGCTGTTGATCGGGTCTCGAAATTCGCGGCTGAAATCGTCGCAGCCATCAACGGTTTGGTCAAAGTCAAGGCAGCCGAGCATTCTTGACGGGCGAGTCAGTCGTTTCGAGACAAGCCCGCATCGCTTTGACGATCTCCACCGGGCTTGCGGCTTGGAGGATGGCCGCAGAGACCGCGACGCCGTGGATCCCGGTCGCGGCAACGCTCTGGATGTTGGTCGGGTTGATCCCGCCAATCGCGTAGGCGGGTAAAGTCAGTTCGGCAGCGATCGTCCTGAGAAACTCGAGACCAGGGAACGTTTCAAAAGGCTTGGTGTGACTCGGAAACGTCGGGCCACAGCCGATGTAGTCGGCCCCTTCGTGCACCGCCACGCGCGCCTGGTCGATCGAATGGGTCGACACGCCGACCAAGCGATCGGGCCCAACGATCCGTCTCGCCGCCTCGAGCGGTAACTCTTCCTGCCCAATATGGACGCCGGAGGCACCGGACGCGACCGCGATATCCGCGCGGTCGTTGACAATGAACCAACGGCCCAAGCGGCGAGCGATCGAAGCCGCAATCCGGCTGGATTGATAAATCGTTCGATCGTCCGCGGTTTTGTCGCGGAGCTGGATCAGGTCAACACCGGCATCGTAGAGCGACTCGACGCTGGAGGAAAAGCGTTCCTGGTCATGGTCGCAGGGCATCAGCAAATAGAGCTTTGCCTGTGCCAATGCCGCGGCGCGTGAGGGCACCAGCACGAGCAATTGGGCGAGCGAGTAGCAGGCATACCGGAGCGACTGCAGTGAGGTGGCAAGCGAATCCAGTTCGACCTCGTCAATCTCGCTCAGTGCCTTGACGTATTCTTCGAGGCATCGAAGGGCCTCTTGCGTTCGGCCGGCTGCCGCGGCGACAACCGATCGAATGTCGGGTCGACGCAGTTCGTCGGCGGCCATGATCTCGGTACCGACATCAGTTCCGACACTTCGAGCGGCGGCCAGATCGCGAGTTGGCAATCGCCCCACGATCACACGGAGTGAGTGGCGAAGGGTTTTGGCGGATTCGCTCAGGTACCGGTCCTCGAGCACCATGCGGGCATACTCTTCCAAGGTCCGGAGTCCCTCGGCCGCACGATTGGCCGATGCATCCAGAATTCTCAGGACCGAAATGTCGCTTGGTGGGCCACTGGGGAGCGGAGAGACGGCGCGGTTCACCCTTGAGTACCTCTCACCCCACTTCCGGCGTCATCGATCCGCTGCGCAGCAGGATCGGTAGCAACGCGACGTCATCCGACGGCGGGACCCAACGCAGGTCGATCAAGAGGGCATCGCCATCGACGGCGACCAGTAGCGCCGGCACATCCGACGCCAGTTGATTGGCCCAGCCGTCGGCCGCCCACTCGCGATGCACCACTCGCAACTGTCTCGACGGCACCTCCCAGGGCAACGACTCGGCCAAACGAGTCGGCCGATCCAAGATCTGGCAGCTCAGAATCGACTCTTCGGCCGCCAACCGCGTGGCCAGGCGCTCGGCGCGGCTGCGAAGGTTATCGCTCGAAGTTCGCCACATCGCTTGGACGGGGACCTGATCCGGAACATCGATCAGCGTCTCCAGCGCTGCGGTCATCACGGCCGCGGTGGCGGCGCTCGCAAGCACGAGCGGACCAAGCGGCGATCGGCGAATCGAATCGAGCACTGCGGCTGGGCCAATCATCAGACCGCACTCGGGGCCGCCTATTAGCCCTCCGCCCGACGTGATAACGACGTCGGCCGATTGATCGAGGCACTCGAAGACCGACGGAACCGTCGGTGTCGACGCCGTCGGATCGGCCGCACCCCAGGTCGCTACGGGGAGGTAGACGACGCGCAGCACGGTCGCCTCCGGTCGCTTCGAGGTTTCGCGTGCGTACCAAATGTCACCTGCGCCTCCACGATCGACGGCAACACATACCGCATCGGTAGGAATCGATTGCATGTCCTCGCCGGTGACTTCATCGACCGAACCAACTTCCCGTATCCGCTCGCCAATGCCCCCCGACGTCGCGACCGAGCCGCCCATTCGCGCACCGAGCGCGAGCGCGTCGGGCAACGGCGTACCGCTGACCAGCCTGACCGCCTGCGAACGATGGATCAGTAAAGGACGGTGGGCGGTCGCGGCCGCGAGCGAGATGCAAGCGGCGTCCACATTCGAAGTGATCATCAACGTCACGTCGGTGCGTGCCACGCACTTTCGC
>JBGTCJ010000206.1:0-3682 GCA_041748895.1 Pirellulaceae bacterium | reverse complement strand
TCGTCGATCGCCACGTCGTGAATGTCCCGCGGGTTAACGTTGCCAGCGCGAACGACCCACGGTTCAACCGCGTCAGCGGTTCGAAGCAACCGATCGACTCTCGCGTTCAACCGAAGGGTTCCTTCGGGGAGCGCCGCAGCGATCCGATCGATCAACTGGTTCAACCCTTCCGGGAGTGAGCGAAACTGTTCGTACCGAGCGCCCGCGCTAGTCCTCTCGGTGGAATCACTTCCCTCGCGGCGACGGCGCAGTGTGGCCCGCGTTAGGCTGCCGTCGCGGCGTTCCATTTCGACAAATGGTGACATCGTCGCCGCCATGCTCAGCCGCGCGACATCGCCGGTGTAGATCCCTCCGACGAGAGGCTGCACGATTCGATCGAGCACCTCGCGCCCAAGGCGCCGCGTGACAAACGATTCGATGCTTTCATCCTTTGTGTCAACGCGGCGGCGCACGCACGGCTCGGCGAGAAGGCGAAGTTTGGCGAGCGGTGACAACAATGGGGTTGTGAGCATCGGCCAGAGTCGGGTGGGCCGCATCAAAACGAATCCGTCAGGAATCTTGACCAGTCGCCCCCGGTGCACGATCGCCGCTCCGCGCGCGGAGGCTTGCGGTCGAATCAATTCCGATTCAAGGCCGAGATCACACGCCAATTCCAACGCCGCCGGCGGTTGCACGGCGAACATGTCGGCGCCGTGCTCGATCAGATACTCGCCGTGCCGCTCGGTCCGAATCACCCCGCCAATCCGATCCGACGACTCGAACAGCCGAACCGTCGCGGTCGATCCAGGGCGGGTAGCATAATAGGCCGCAACTAGACCGGACAGGCCTCCGCCGATCACGGCAACCTTCATGAATGTCTCACTGGGCGAACGCAATGGCATAAAAAACGCAATGACAGGCTCGGCCAAATTTTTTCCATCCACGCAGCCGCTCCTGATCGTCTCGATCATAATGCAGTACTGAGGTTTTCGGCAGTTGCCCTCACGAATGAGGGGTGGCCTTTGAGAGAATTTCGAGTGCGGGCGGAGAAGTCTTATGCGTGGGTCCCTATCGATCGCACGCCCACGCGGGCGGAGTCGGTTTTTTCTCGCCACGGCTACCGTGTTCGTGGCGATGGCGCTAGGGTGCGTCGACGGCCATCGCTCCACAGCGGCGGATGCGGACAACCCCGACTCGACCAATGCCGCGTCGCGACTGAGCACGCTCAATGACCACTTTCCCTTTACCGTACCGGCTTCGCTCGAATTCTGGCGGGACCGCGCCGCGACCCTGCGGCTTCAGACTCGAGTGGCTTTGGGTCTGCATCCGCAACCACAACTTGCTGACCCACAGCCGGTGATCCACAGCCGCCGCGAGATGGACGGTTACCGTGTGGAGAAGGTCTATCTCGAAACGCTGCCCGGTTTGTGGTTAAGCGGAACACTGTTTCGTCCGCAGTTGAATGCTGCAGACGAACCGGCACGATTACCCGCCGTGCTTTACGCGCATGGACACTGGCAGCACGGTCGGTTTCATCGGACTCCCGATGCGGAAGTTAAGCAATCGCTTGCAACCGGCGCCGAACGGTTCGAGAGCGCAGCGATCAACCCGATGCAAGCCGCCTGCGTTCAACTGGCGAGAATGGGATGTGTGGTGTTTCAGTACGACATGCTCGGATCCGCCGACAACCAACAAATCAGTTACGAGCGTGCGCATCGATTTGGACTCAAGAGCGAAAATGCCCCACTGGGACCGGATGGCTGGTTGCTGTTCAGTCCGATTGCCGAGGGATACGGGCAATCGCCGATGTCGATTCAGACCATCAACTCGCTGCAAGCGTTCGAAATGGTGTCGCGGCTTCCAGACGTCGATCCTTCACGAATCGCGATCACGGGTGCCAGCGGGGGAGCGACGCAGTCGTTCATCGCGTCGGCAGTCGAGGAGCGATTGGCTGGGTCGTTTCCCGCGGTAATGGTCAGCACCGCCATGCAGGGCGGTTGCACGTGCGAAAATGCGTGCGGCCTTCGCGTCGCGACGGGCAACGTCGAGCTCGCCGCGCTCTCGGCCCCGCGACCTCTGGGGATGACGGCCGCCGACGACTGGACCAAAACGATGCCGACCGACGGCTTTCCGGAACTCCGCAGACTCTACGCGTTGTATGGAAAACCCGACGCCGTCCAGCTGTATCCGAACCTTCATTTTCCCCACAACTACAACCATGTCTCGCGGGTCGCGATGTACGGTTGGATGAATCGCTTATTTGGGTTGGGGTTGGACGAGCCGATTTTGGAACAGGATTTCCAACGATTGACAGCCGACGAGTTAACCGTTTGGGATCTGGAGCATCCTCAGCCCAGGGGCGGACTAGAGTGGGAACAAGAGTTCGTTCGACGTTGGGCCGAACAGATTGACGGGGCATTCCAAGGCGCTTTGACGAGTCCCGCAGACACCGATCGAGAATCCCGTGCTCGGTTGTTGGAGGGTTGGTCGACCATCTGGCGACCGGCGCTGGACGTGGCAGGGGCGCTGAGCGTTACCGCGAGCGCTAGCGCCGATGCGATCGAGGCGCGCGACAGTGGCGGACGCGTGGTGGGGACTTTGGTCGGGACGTGGGATGGTGCAAACGGATCGCAGGCGGGACAAGATCCCGCGCGAGGCAATCCGGCACCGCTGCCACTCTGGATCGATCTGGGTGCCATGGTCCAAGCCGATGGGGAGCGACTATCGGTGGCGGCGCTCGACGACCCGCTTGCGGCGCTCGAGGGCGAACCAGGAAACACGAATCAACCGCTGGTCAACAACGGGCGTCCCGCGGCGGCCTACACGTACGGGTACAACCCACCGAGTTTGGTTCGTCGTGCAGGCGTTCTCGTTGCGTTGCTCGATGAGATTCACCGACGGAGCGGACGGCCGATCGCCGTTAGCGCGTCCGTGGAGGCGCTTCCGTTAGCTGCCGCTGCGGCGCTGCTCCTGCCAGACCAAGTCACGCAGGTCCGCTGGACCGGTGACCGGCGAACGATTGAGGGCTACTTTCGACGCGTGACATCGATTACCGACGCACGATTCCTTCCCGGCGCCCTGCGCTATCAGGATTTACCGGGCCTGCTGCGAATCTTGCCGTCCCCGATCGTCGAGCAGAAGGGGGTCGTCGAGAAGACGCCGCAGGACTGACCTCTCGGCGCTAGGCTCCTTGGGAATGCAGCTCTGCGGGTTAGAAGACGAATCCGTCATCGAGTTGGCCGTCCTTGATCACGATCGGAATTCCGTCGCGAACCTGAAGCGCCTCCTCTTCTCCGAAATTTTCGATCCCTTCCGCATTGGTGATTCGAACATGTCGTCCGATGCGACAATTCTTGTCGAGGATCGTACCTTCGATGTGGCTGCCGTCGCCAATCCCGAGCGGCAACTTTCCGGGCGGGAGTCGGTGGTCTTTTTCAATGTAGTCCGCCCCCATGATGACACAGTTCCGCAGCGTCACATTGTTGCCGATCACCATCCGAATGCCGATAACACAGTTGTCAATAACGGTCCCCTTGCCGATTTGGCATCCGTCGGCCAGCAGGCTTGATGAAATGCGGGCATCTTCGATCACCGTCGGCGGGAGAAAGCGAGGACGCGTGTAAACGGGTGCCATGGAGTCGGCAACGTCGAACGGTGGTGACTTACGAGCGAGGTTGAGGTTCGCTTCGTAAAAGGCACAGAT
>JBGTCJ010000205.1:0-2438 GCA_041748895.1 Pirellulaceae bacterium | reverse complement strand
CGACCGATCGAAGCCGAGGATCTCGCCCGCCCGATGCAGCAGTTTCGCGAGACGCGGACCAGTGATGATTTCGAAGCGTCGATCGAATCCGCGTTGGCGGCTATTTTGGTCAGCCCCCATTTCCTTTTTCGAATCGAGATGGACCCCCCTGGGCTTCCGCCCGCCATGGCGTATCGACTGAGCGATCTCGAATTGGCATCGCGATTGGCATTCTTTCTTTGGAGCAGTTTGCCCGACGACGAACTGCTCGATCGGGCCGAGCGAGGCGAGCTAACCGCGCCGGGTGGGCTGCGTGAACAGGTCATGCGAATGCTGCTTGACGACCGCGCGTTGTCGCTGGTGGATAACTTTGCGAGCCAGTGGCTCTACCTGCGGAATCTCGATTCGACGACGCCGGACGCGCGGCTCTATCCCGATTTCGATGACAACCTGCGACAGGCATTTCGCCGCGAAACCGAGCTCTTGCTCGAATCGGTTTTGCGCGAGGATCGAAGTGTCTTGGACTTGATTCGAAGCGACGCAACCTACCTAAACGAACGCCTGGCGAAACATTACGAGATCCCACACATCTATGGCAGTCGAATGCGACGGGTTCCGGTGGATGGGCAGGCAACGCGTGGTGGCATCCTGCGACACGGCAGCATCCTCACCGTGACCTCGTACGCGACACGCACGTCCCCGGTAATTCGCGGACACTGGATCCTCAAAAACCTCTTGGGCACCGCGCCGCCACCCCCGCCTCCCGACGTGCCCGACCTCGATGACAACGCGGTCGCCACCGCGCTCTCCGTCCGAGAGCGACTGGAGATCCATCGTGCTGCCGCAGCTTGCGCGAGCTGCCATGACCTGATGGATCCGATCGGTTTCGCGCTTGAGAACTTCGATGCCGTGGGTCGGTTTCGGGAATTCGAGTTGGGCCAGCCGATCGATGCATCGGGCGGCCTGCCCGACGGCAGCCAATTTGATGGCGTCTCGGGACTCGAGGACGGGCTTCTCCGCCGCCCTGACGAATTCGTCGGCGCGATGGCCGAAAAACTTTTGACGTTCGCCGTGGGACGAGGAGTTGAGATCGCGGATGCTCCGGCGGTACGTCAGATCGTTCGTCAATCCAAGGCTGACCATTTCCGTTTTTCTTCATTGATTTTGGCACTCGTTGAGAGTGTCCCGTTCCAAATGAGGTCCACACGATGATCGTGATGAAAAAAGCTCTCCCGCGGCGCACGTTCCTTCGGGGTCTCGGGACTGCCTGCGCGCTCCCGCTACTGGACGCCATGATTCCTTCGATGACAGCTCTGGCAGACACCCCCGCTAGTCCGGCCCGTTTGCGACGTTTGGGTTATGTCTACATGCCGATGGGATGTGACATCACGCGATGGACTCCCGCAGGCGAAACGCTCGAAGAACTATCGCCGACACTCCGCTCGCTCTCTCCGGTCAAGGATCATGTCTGCGCGATCACCAATCTGGAATTGAGAAACGCGTACCCAGGCACGCACGCGACATCGAATTCGGCGTTTCTCAGTTGTGCATCGGCCAAGTTGACCGAAAGCACGGACTACTACCTTGCCACGACGGTCGATCAGATAGCGGCCACGCAAATGGGGCAGGAGACACAATTGCCGTCGCTGGAAATGTCGATGGACCTGCTGCACATCGTGGGTCAATGTGACAACGGCTACGCTTGCGTTTATCAAAACAACCTCTCGTGGTCGTCACCGACGACGCCGTTGCCCGCAGAGGCCCATCCCCGATTGGTCTTCGAAAGCCTTTTTGGTGACGGAGGAACCCAGCAACAGCGAAGCCAAGCACGCAAAAAGCGAGCGAGCCTGCTGGATTCGGTGACCGAAGAATTGGCTCGGTTGCGCAGGCAATTGGGTAGAAGCGATCGAGAACGTGTCGATCAGTACCTGACGTCGGTAAGGGAAGTTGAGCGAAGAATCCTCAAATCGGAAAGCGACGCTTCGGAGAATCCACTGCCGGACCTTGACCGTCCCGTGGGTGTGCCCACGTCCTATGCCGAGCATGCCCGATTGATGTTCGACCTGCAGTGGCTCGCGTTGCAAGGTGACGTGACCCGAGTGATCACCTTTCAACTAGCCCGCGAAACGAGCAATCGTACCTACACGGAGATTGGAGTATTCGAACCGCATCACCCATTAACACATCATGGCAACGACCCGGAGAAGGTTGCGAAGGTGGCAAAAATTAACGAATTCCACGTATCGCTATTCGCGGAGTTTCTTCAGAAATTGAAGGCGACTCCCGAGGGCAACGGCACGCTGTTGGATCATTCGCTCTACCTTTACGGCAGTGGGATGGGCAACGGCAACGTCCACGATCACACCAACCTCCCAATTCTGGTGGCGGGAGGCGCGGCCGGAAAAATGCAGGGTGGTCGGCACATCCGATATGCCCAACCAACGCCTCTAGCAAACCTA
>JBGTCJ010000204.1:0-4592 GCA_041748895.1 Pirellulaceae bacterium | reverse complement strand
GATCCGCGTCGTCGGTGATGCTGAAAGTCAATTCGGCCAGCGTGTCGACGGTGACCATCTTCTCGCTGCGAGCGATCAGGTTCATGTCGCCTTTGGCCTCCAATCGAATCGCGCGATCACCCTCTTCGATCGGCAGTAGTGTCAGGGGAACTGTGCCCTGACCGGCAGCGGGAAGTTCGGCCAATGACCAATAAACGGCGTGGCGGTTGGGGTCGTACTGACCTTGGTATTCGGTGGAGACGAAGGATAGTCCGCGATCGAGGTAAGCCACGATTTCGACATTGGTTGCCTCGGCCGTCCCGATGTTGGCCAAACGCAATTGATAGGTCGCTTGACGTTCAAGGAACCGCCGTGCAGGCCCCTCAAGCTCAATCGCCAATTGCGGCGCGATCACCTCGACTTCGACCGAATCCTCGGCGACCAATCCGTCGTCACCGACCAACCGGATCTGATTTTGCACGATTCCGGGCGCGACCGCCCGCAGCCGGAGGACTTGCCGACGGATTTCGCCGGGCCCGAGTGTCCCGATCAAATTGTCGAGTTGGCGCCCCTTGGGATGTTCCAATCCATCGGGGACGTCCTCTTGCAGAATCACCCCGGTCGCTGCCCCGCTGCCCGGGTTCGACACTTCGAGTTCGATTTCTAACTGTTGCCCGATCAGCACTTGCTCGGGCGCTCGTTGAGTGATCTTGAGCGCCGGTCGCGTACTAATCGTGCGAACCGACGCGGCAGCCTCGAACGTGACGCGGGCGACGCTTCCCAGTTCACCCTCTTGCTCAGGAACCAATTGCATCGTGATCGTCCGTTCGCCACCGGGTTCGAGCGCACCAAGTTGCCACAGCAGCAGATCGCCCTGTTGGATTGGCGACGGCGACGCATCGATCAACCGCATTCCCGCCGGGATGCGATCGTGAACGTTGACATCCAAGGCCTCGACCCCACCTACATTTCGGACGTTGACCACGAACGTTGCAGGTTTGCCGACCTTCACCTCTTCGGGAGCACGTTTATGTATCACGACACTTGGCGATTGCATCCCCTCCAGGCGACGATCACCTGGTTCGGCGAGTACCGTCTCGATCCCTGGTGAAAGGTCGGGGAGTCCCCCGCGAGGCAGAGAGGCGATTCGAGCTTCCGGTTCTGCAGCGACCGGCAGCGGTCGGGCCGCAATCGGCGTCTGGATCGGCGTCAAACCGTAGCCGCCCATCCCCGGATGGGTAGGCTCACTTTCGTTCGCTGGTTCACCGCCGGCGTCATCGGCCAGATCGGCCCCGGCATACGCGGGTAACATGCCGTAGGGAACGGGGTCTTCAGATCGCGGTGCGTCTTCGTATTGCGGTGCGGCATCGTAGGAGGGAGCTGACTCGTAAGCCGAGTCGAATGCCGAGTCATACGATTCGGGTTGATCGAAACCGTCTTCGGGCGGCGCGTCGCGAAGAATGTTCATCGGTCCGGCGGCGTAGTTAGGCGTCGTCGGGTTGATCGTGGCTTCGGTGGGACTCTGGTCGAATGACAGCGTTGGCAGGCTAGCCGCGTCGCCGGTGACAGGGCTTTGCATTTCCGCCGCTGGGGAAGGATGACCACTTCCAAATCCATCGACCGGAAATCCGATCGCGGCGGTCATGGGCGGTGGGGCCGATTCGGGCGAGGGCGTCGACCAAGCGGGAAGCGAGAAGTCAGCCGGCGGACCGTCTGCGGCGGTTGGTTGGCTTGGCGGGGCTGCGAAACTCTCCTCGTGGTTGACTCGCAGGATCTCGCCGCTCATCGCCTGGGACTGCCGATCAATCCCGGGATTCTCAAGCTCGTTTGCTGGTGACGGATAGGGCTCGTAAACCCGATCGGGCTGATGAGCCAGATCGGCCCCGTAGCCAAGATCAGGCAGGGCAGCAATCGGCGCGGGTTGAACCACCATGGCCGGTGGACTCGATAGGCCAAGCTCATCATCGACCGTCGATTGGGATTCGCGTCCCGCCTGGGCGACCGCCAATGCTCCCAAGAGAACCGTCACACCACCGGCCGCTAATTGAACGCCATAGCGTTTCATTGGATTACTTCCTCGACGCGCATCCTGTGGACCCAACGGTGGGCCTCGCAGAGCGGCGTTTACCAGAAGACGCAACGGGCGGTCGAGAGCAATCCGCTAAAAGTACGGGAACCAAAACGTGTCAGGTCTGCTGGCCGGCGTATTTGAGGCCGCGAACGATCCGCTGCGCCGCTTCGGCGGCGTCGACCTCGATCGCCACTTCCATGTTGAATTGCCAGTGACGACGCAGTCGGCGGTCGAAGATCGTGGCCCCACGGGTCAATTCCCCCTGAGTCTCGACATCGCCGGCCATCTCACGCCAGGTGAAGAGGTCGGGCTCCAAGACCGCCAACAGCGTCGTTGGGTCGTAGAGCGTGATCGCTTCGCGCCCGAGCCGTTCGTGAGCGGCGCGGAAGGCAAACGGCAGGATCCTGTGCAAAAGGTCGCCAGCCCGCGTGATCCGTTTGGGGATCGCCTCGAGCAAATCGACACCGAAAGTGACCCGCTCAGTCACATCGAGCGGAACAAGGCTCTTGGTCGTTGCCGAATGGAAGACCTCCCGCGCCGAAGTCGGATCGAAGAACATGTTGTACTCAGCCGCCGGGCTCACGTTGCCACTGTGCACGTAGGTCCCGCCGCTGATTACGACCTTGTCGACCAGTTCCATCAGGCTCGGATCGCGACCGAATGTGCGGGCGATATTGGTCAGCGGGCCGCAGCAGAGCAGGGTGATCTGGCCGGGATGGAGCCGAAGCAATTCGGCAATTACCTTTTCGCTCGGGTGCCGCTGCTGGCGATCGCTATCGGCGAAATAGCAACCGGCCAAGCCGTCGGGGCCGTGCAGATCGGTGTCGTCAAAGGCGGGCGCGTTCTCACACGGCGACGCCTCCCCAATTCGCGGATGCTTGGGCGGATCGAGCCGATTGACGATACCGCGAAGGTTGGTCGTCGCCTGATCCGCATGGATGGTACCGGCCGTGGCGGTGAGCGCCATCACTTCCAAACGCGGGTCGAACAACGCCATGCAAAGCATCGCAGCGTCGTCGATCCCAGGGTCACAATCGATGATTACTTTTCGCGTCATCGCCCGATTTTAGCGCCCCGCAGCCTGTCGAACGAGCCCAGCAGTGCTAAAACGTTCGAGCCGGTCGCCGCCGACGCGCGGGCGACGCAGATCCGCCATTTCGATCCCTCTCCGTGCAGCCGACACGCAATGACGACGCCCTCGCACTTACCCCACGAGTCCGCCACCGGTGGTATCACCTTCGAGGCCGCCATCGAACAGGTTCGTCGTGGGCGTGATTTGTCGACTGAAGAAACGGGACATCTGATCGACGTCATGTTGCGTGGCGAGGCGGGCGGGGACCAAGTCGCTTCGCTGCTGCTGGCGATCCGCGACAAGGGCGAGGCGGTCGATGAATTGGTCGGGGCCGCCACCGCGATGCGGCGGCACATGACGCCGATCCGCCATCGACACGACGTGCTACTCGATACCTGCGGGACGGGGGGAAGCGGATCGGGAACGTTCAACATCAGCACCACCGCGGCGATCGTGGCGTCAGCCTGTGGGATCGCGGTCGCCAAACACGGCAATCGCAAGGCAACCAGCCTGAGTGGGTCGGCCGATGTGTTGTCGGAACTGGGCGTCGCGATCGAAAGCGATGTCGCGAGGGTCGAGCGGACGCTCGACGAAGTCGGTCTCTGCTTCTGCTTTGCCCCCAAACTGCATCCGGCCATGCGGCACGTCGTCGAGGTACGGCGGAACCTCGGCGTACCGACGCTGTTCAACCTGCTCGGGCCGCTGTGCAACCCCGCCGGGGCGACACACCAATTGCTCGGGACATCGACCACTACCGCTCACAGCAAGGTGGCCGCCGCACTCGCGAAGCTCGGGACACGCCGCTCGGCGGTCGTGCATGGTCAAGACGGACAAGACGAAGTCACGCTCGATGGCATTACCGAGGTCAATCTCGTGACGCCCGAGGGGATCCAACCTGCGGAATGGTCGGCCGCAAACTTCGGCTTGTCCCGCATCAGCGTCCACGAACTCACCGCCGACAGTCCCGCCAAAAGCGCGGCGATCATTCGTGAGATCCTGGCGGGTCGTCGTGGCCCATGCCGCGATGTCGTCATCGCCTCGGCTGCGGCGGCGATCTGGCTGGTTGGCATGACCAGTGACCTTCGCGAGGCGGCCGCTGTGGCGGCCGAAGCCATCGATCGCGGTGCCGCGGCCGCCAAGCTCGATGCGTTGATTGAGACGCGGTAACCGCGATCAGCCGTCCGCGGTCTCGCGATGCCATCCGCCATGCGCGAGCATCCGGACAGAACACGACCCCCAAGGTCCGGTCGCTGGCGCTTACGGCTGGTATCAGCCGCCATGCGCGAGCATGCGGACCGAGAACGATCCCCAAGGTCCGGTCGCTGGCGCTTACGGCTGGTATTAGTACATGCGGACAGACCACGACCCCCACGGTCCGGTCGCTGGCGCTTACGGCTGGTAGATGCGAATTTCTGCCATCCGCACTTGTCAATCGACAACCAGCCGACTACCTTGTTGATAGTGAATCTC
>JBGTCJ010000203.1:0-9178 GCA_041748895.1 Pirellulaceae bacterium | reverse complement strand
CAACCGGGCTCGGTACTGCTTTGCCAAGTCCGCCCTCGCTTCCGGGCGAGCGATGAGCAATTCCCGGTCAAGGTTTCGCGAGGTTCCCGCCATGCAGAATGCGCCTTGATCATGAATCATGTTCAGGAGCTCCGCGTCCTCAGGCGGGTCGTGACCGACAAACGCGACGATGCGATCCCAAGGAACACCGCTGGAGCTGAATTCGCGAAATCTTGTTCGGTCACCGATCATCACTTCCATCATGATGTTGGGGTTGAGATCGTAACAATCGCGAATGTCTCCCAAGCTATAGGCCATCACCATCGCGTAGGCTTCGGCGCGATGCTCCGCAATTTTTTCAACACATACCTCAACGGGGACGACCTTCTTATCAAGGATGACAATCGTTTTCCCCCGCGCCCACTCCAACGCCTCGTCCAACGTCGGCATTCGGTACTCAGTTACCATCCCCGCGTTATCCTTCAAACGCAGATCTTTGAGCTCCGCGAGCGTCCGATCGGCGACGCGACCGCTTCCCGTCGTGGTGCGTTCTAGCGTTGCGTCATGGTGCAGCACGATCTCGCCATCATTGCTGTACTGCAGGTCAATTTCGAGGATCGAAAATGTGTGCCGTAGGGTGTGCTCGAATGTGGCCAAGCAATTCTCGGGGTAGCCGGGTACGGCGCCTCCCCGATGGGCACTGACCAGCGGCAGTGGCTGGCTGTCGTAGCGAAACAGTTCACGCAGTCCCTCAGAATTTCGAGGATCGACCCGATGCAGGGTCTCTTCGGCGCTCGCGATCATCGAGCACATCGTGAGCACCAACGCCAGCCAAGTCATCAAAATCGGTTTCGTCACGAAGTGTTCTCCCCACCAAGGCAACCGCAACCCTCGAATACCACCTGATCGACACCGCGACGCAAGAAGAAGCGAAATACTCGCTGGTCTATCCGAATGAAATGATCTACTTTCCGCCGGAGGCTTCCAAGGATTAAGATCGGAAGCGGCGGGCTACTCGCAATCACGATTCACGTTGGAATCATACGCTCGCCACGGACAAGCCGTCTGATCGCCGCCGCATTGGCAATGCGATCCCTGATTTGACGGCCAGCACACTCATGAGAAATACTGTATGAAAAGCACTTCCTGTCTGCTCCCGGCATTGTTCATGGTGGCCAGCTCGCTTGTCAACACGTTAGCGGGAGAGGAGGTCACCTATCGCCAGCACATCCGCCCTCTGTGGCTGGAGCGTTGCGCCGCCTGTCACGGCGAGGACGCGCCAAACTTGGGCGATTTCTCCGAAGACAAGGATCGTTACCTCTCCGAAGAGGTCGGTCCGAGAATGGATTCCTACGCCGACTTGATTTTCTTCATCGGCTGGCCCGACACGGGAGCGATCATGCGCCGACTAGACGATGGCCAAGCCACGGCGGACGGCAAACCTGGCAACATGTACGAACATCTCGGGGACGACGAGGCAGAGCGACAGAAGAACCTCAAGGTGTTCAAGGCGTGGGTGGGAGACGAAGCCTGGAACGTGAAACGCTGGAATGCTCGCGGTGACGTGCCGGGAATCACCAAGGAAGAGCTGAATCAACTCAAGCTTAAGTACTAGGCACTGTTGGAAAAAGGATCTGAGCCTCTCCGAAAATGAGGTGTTTTCAGTATTTTGCGATTTCTCCAAAAGCCAGGCCGCTTTTCAAACCGTGAGCGGCCCACTGGCTTGACCTCGAGCGGACGCTGCACCTGATCTTCCGTCGGCAGGAACCGATCGGCGAATAGGCCACGCGGGGCAGTGGAATGTTTGACAGATGACATCAAAAACCGAGGTTCTGGTTCGACTTCTCGTCTTTGCGGGTGTCTTGATCGCGATGACGGTGTGGGAGCTTCTCTCCCCTCGCCGTCGCCTGACGCTCACCAAGGCCCCGCGATGGACGAGTAATCTTGGCCTCGTGGTCTTGAACACGGTCGCCGCCCGGTTGCTCATCCCGATCACGGCTGTCGCCGCCGCTACATTTGCCGAAGCCCGTGGCTGGGGCCTGCTGCACCTGGTCGATTGGCCAAAGTGGTTCGAAGTCACTCTCGCGGTACTCGCTTTTGACCTCGCAATATACCTGCAGCATGTGATGTTTCATGCCGTTCCGGCGCTGTGGCGATTGCACATGGTTCACCACGCCGATCTCGACTTCGATGTGACAACGGGAGTGCGGTTTCACACGCTAGAGATTCTGCTTTCGGCACTGATCAAGCTGGCGGTAGTGGTAGTGATTGGACCGGCGGCAGTGGCGGTCGTGATTTTCGAAGTCTTGCTCAACGCGACCGCAATGTTCAATCACAGCAATGTCCGCATGCCACAGTGGCTCGACGGAGCACTGCGGTGGTTCGTTGTCACTCCGGATATGCATCGCGTCCACCACTCGGTGATTCGGCGCGAGGCGAATAGCAACTTCGGCTTCAATCTCCCGTGGTGGGATTTTCTACTGGGGACCTACCGTGATCAGCCCGCGGAAGGGCACGACAGGATGATCATCGGCGTCTCACACCTTCGCGATGAGAGGCGCGTCGATCGACTGCCTGGAATGCTGAGGCTGCCGTTTGCTGCGGCAGGCTCGTATCGACCGGAAGGTGAGAGCGACAACGACGAGGTCGCACCCGGCTCGTCATGATCACCACGGTTTCATGCTTCGGTATCGGCGAATGAGGTGATTGGTGGAGCTGCCGAGCCGAGGTTTGCATACACGCGCAGCCTGACTTGCGATGGCGTCGCGATGCAGCGACAATCGTTTGGTCTGACCGCCCGTGGGTTCTGCTGCGGCGTCTCAGGCGTCGCGTTTGGTGGGCAGGCTTACCGCCACCGGATTTCCGCTGCCGCCTAAATCATCACAGGCCAATCGTCAATGAAAAGTGTCCTTTCAATTGCGTCGAGTTTCTTATTTTTGGCAATGCCTTTTTGCCACGCCGATCCAGTCAATGACCGCCCCAATGTGATCCTGCTGGTGGTCGACGATATGGGTTGGACGGATCTGGGTTGCTACGGCAGTGATTTTCACCAGACGCCAAATATCGACAAACTCGCATCGCAGGGCATGCTGTTTCTCGACGCATACAGTTCCAGCGCCGTTTGCTCGCCAACCCGTGCGAGTCTCATGACGGGGAAGTATCCGGCGAGACTCCATATTACCGCCATCACCGACGGAGGAAATAATCCGAAGTTCAACCGGTACGTTCCTCCGACGCACAAAAAGTACCTGGACCCCGATGAATTCACGCTTGCCGAGGCACTGCGGTCCGAGGGCTACCGGACGGTACACCTTGGCAAATGGCATCTGGGCAAGGAAGAAATTTACTGGCCGGAAAACCAAGGCTTCGACGTGAACATTGGCGGTTGGCGTCCTGGGATGCCGATCATCGCTGAAGGAAAATCCAATGGTTATTTCTCACCCTACGGAAATCCTCGGCTAAGCGATGGGCCCGACGGAGAGTACCTCACCGAGCGGTTGACAGACGAAGCGGTTCGGGTGCTCCAGGACCTCGCGCTGGCCGATCAACCATTTTTCTTAAACTTCTGGTACTACACGGTGCATTTGCCGCTGCAAGCGGTGCCCGAAAAGGTCGAGTACTATTCGGACCGAGTCGACCCGGGGAACAACCATACGAACCCCGTCTACGCGGCGATGGTTGAACATTTGGATGAGTCGGTGGGCAGGGTGATGAAAGCGGTTTCGGAGTTAGGCTTGGATCGCAACACGGTCGTGATTCTGACCAGTGACAATGGGGGCTCGTTGGGTGGGACCGAGCGAAGCCCAGAGCGAATTACCTCCAACGCCCCGCTCCGCTCTGGCAAGGGCGATATGTTCGAGGGTGGCGTGCGAGTGCCATTCATCGTTCGATGGACCGACCAAATTGAACCGTCAACGACCAATCGAACTCCCGTCATCTCTTGTGATCTCTACCCGACCATTCTTGGTTTGACCCGAACCCAAGGCGATCCTTCGCATAACGAAAATTTTGATGGTGTCGATCTGTCATCACTCTTTTTGCATGGCGAGCCACTCCCAGAGCGGTCGCTCTATTGGCACTATCCGCACTATTCGCGATTCGGATCGAAGCCGTTTAGTGCTATTCGAAAGGGAGACTGGAAACTCGTCGAAGTGTTCGAACGTGAGGAGTTGATGCTCTTTGATCTGCAAGATGATATCGGCGAGCAGCGAAATCTCTTCTCGCGTTTCCCTGAAGTCGCCAGGAAACTGCAGCAGGAACTCCGCCAGTGGCGAAGCAACGTTCGGGCGCAGATGCCCCTTCGGAACCCCGATTACAATCCCGAACTCTCGGACGGCTAGAGTCCAGGCGGTGGCCGTTCCAGTCAACCCTCCGGCAAGGATGCACTCTCATCGCGATCTGATCAAATTTTGATGAAAATCTTCAATAGCCGTTTCCAAACAAATCATCGTACGCGCACCGAATTTTTTGAGCTTTCTAGCGGGAGCACGGGCATCCTGCGACGACTGCTCGAACTGAGCGGCGCGTTGCTTTTAGGACTCTTCTCTGGAACGAGACCGGGTTCGGTCGATGCTTGCAGTACCCTGCTTGTTGGACGGCAGGCCAGCAGTGACGGCAGCGTTCTGATGGCCAGTTCCTGTGACGGTGACGTCATGGGCTTGATCGACGTGATGCCGGCGCGACTGTATCCGCCCGGGACGATGGTGCCTATGTATTGGAACGTCCCCCGACCCAAAAATTACGATGAGTATCAGGCGAACGTTCGCCAGGGATACGATCTCGTCGGAGAATTGTCAGTTACGCAAACGCATCGCAGCCTGATCATGGGCGGCAATCTCGAGAGCATGACGACCGGAGGGCTCAACGAGCATGGGTTGAGCATCGCGATTGAGTTCCTCCCCATGCGATTGGGGCTGGCCTGTGAACGTGGGGTTGTCGGCCCCAACAGCAATCACTGGACCACGTCGCTGATCGCCAACGGGGTGATGCGGGCCAAGACCGCGCGTGAGGCGATCACCTTGATTGGGGAGATGGTCGAGCGGTACGGATTTTTGTACTACCGGGCCCCTCAGTCCGGCGTGGCGCTACCAATCGCTGACAAGCATGAAACGTGGCTGATGGAGATTTTCGGACCGGGCGCCGACTGGACTCCGGGTTGCGGAAAACCAGGTGGCGTGTGGTGTGCTCAGCGGATTCCCGACGGCGAAGTCGGTTGCACGGCGAACCGCAGTCGGATTGGGGAGATCGATCTCGGCGATACCGATCATTTCATGGCGTCGCCCAATGTCCATGCGTTAGCACAGGAGTTAGGTTTTTGGGGTCCAGGGACGACGTTCGTTTGGTCCGAAGTTTATGGAGGACCGGGGACCCGCGCGAGTTCGATGCGTGAGTGGCGGGCGCTAAGTTTGATGGCGCCGTCGCTCGACTTGAAGGTGACGGGCGATCCCGAGATCGACCGCTATCCGTTTTCGGTACAACCCGATACGAAGGTCGAAGTCGAGACGTTGATCACCGTCATGCGTGACGCTTACGAGGGGACGGCCTTTGACCTGACGCAACACCCCGCCTTCCAACTCGAGGATGGAACGAAAAGTGTTTTGGCGCGTCCCACTGGTCCGTCCGAGTTATTTGAAATGTTGCGGATCCAACCGGAACGCGCATTGAGCACGCCCAGCAGCGGTTATGTCTTTGTTGCTCAGTTGCGAGACGGGCTGCCCGATTCGATCGCGCATTGTTTGTGGTTTGCGTACGGGCCGGCGCAGACAAGCTGTTTTCTGCCCATCTACGCGGGTGTTACCGCGCTTCCTGAGCAGTGGAGCCAGCCGGCCGATTTTACGAGGATCGATCGGCACGAACCTCAGTGGAATTTTCGGCTGGTGCACAATCTCACCAGCCAGCTTCGCTATCAGGATGCCATCCGAGACGTGCGAGAGGTCATTCAACCGGCTGAGAACCGCTTTCGCGAGTTTCAGCCGATTCTGGAGCGAGTCGCCATGGCGATCGAGCAGGACCACGGGCCTGGGGCCGCCTCGCAGTTTCTGAATGAATTCACCAGGCGGACCATGAATGGCGTGGGCGTGACTTACCGCGACCTGGCAGATTACTTAACCTTCAAGTACCTGGTCGGTGAACCCGAGTTCGCGAAACAAGACCTTCCCCAAATCTCGCCACCAGCCCTACCCGTTGATTCGTTCAGCCGTGAACCGCAGCGCGCTCCAGAGCGTGAATCGGATTTCAGCGGGGAGTAGTTTCCCAAACCGCAAGCGCGTTGGGTCATAGATCGTGCAATGAAAAGGAGACACATTGCAGAGTCTTCATTAAGCTTCGATTACCACGGGTGATTTGGGGTGTGCCTGGCACGATAAAATGTACCCCATATTTCTTTCTTTAGGACTTAGCGCGCCTTCGCTGTCCATCCGGACGGTCCCCTGGAGCAGACGGACTTTGCACTGACCACAAATTCCTGAACGGCATTCCCACGCAATTCTAACACCAACAGCCTCTGCCGCGTCGAGAATCGAGTCTTGAGAAGTGGCGGTGGTAACGACCTGTGACTTAGAAAAATCAATGACAGAATCCGTCGCCAAGTCATCATCGCCCGCCGTGTGCAGGTTGGTGTCTGGGTCTCCTAATTCGCGAATCGGAGAATCGAAAGCTTCGGTGAAGATCATTCGATCAGGCACACCCACATTTCTTAAAAGTTCGCCGGTTGCTTCCATCATCGGACCGGGACCGCAAACGTGAGCGGGGTGCTTGCCTATATCCGAAACGATCGCACGCAATGCCTGCTCGGACAGTCTTCCTGTTGCACCCTTCCAGGTGAGTGAGTCCCAGGAACCGGTCAACGTGATGTACAAATGGAGATTTGGAGATCTCTCAGCCATGCGTTCGAGCTCGTTGTGAAAAATGATATCGCGCGGTGTACGAGCCGCGTGAATGAAGTAAATATCGCCCGGCCATGATCGCTCTGTGAGGCTTCTCGTGATGGACATCATGGGCGTAATTCCCACTCCCCCAGAAATCAAAGTCACGGCCGCGTGACGCGAGTCATCAAAGACGAATCGGCCCGCTGGAGCGGCGATTTCAAGCGTGGTTCCTTCACAAACACAATCATGCAAGTGGCGTGAGGCAGCACCCATGTCCTCCCGCTTAACAGTAATTTCGCAGTGCCTGCTATTCGTCGGCGACGATGAGATCGTGTAAGATCGACGCACCACCTTCCCATCAACGAGAAATTGAATGTTTAAGTATTGTCCAGCCTGATACCGAAACGGCAACGTTAATCCGCTGGGCAACTGCAAGCGGAAAGTCTTTACGTTGTGAGTCTCTTGAACAATCTTCGCGACTTCCAACTTGCCTTTCCAGAAACCCGCTCGCGCCATGGTCGAATGTGCGTTTCGCGCTGGCCATTTCGCGTGGGGATTCCTGCCAGGTCCCCAGTACTGGTTAAGCACGCGAATTCCGAGAAGGGGTGAGAGTATAGCGGCGAATGCCAGCGGTTGACGGACATCGGACTTGACCGACAGGTAATAGTGAGTCACGCCGAGAATAGCAATCAGGTAGACGAGGCGATGTACCGACTTCCAGCGCCGCGGTCCTATCCACCGCATCATGAAGTTCGTAGAAGTTATTGCCAGAGGAAACATCAACGAAATTGCGATGCCTCCAACTAGTAAATAGCGGCGGCTGACAATTTCTTCGAGCGCGCTAGCAATATTTCCTTCCCGGTCCAGCACAACATAAATACCAAGGTGAATGAAGGCGTACACGAAACCGAAAAGTCCCAACCCGCGACGGTAAGCGATCAGGCTACTCCATCCTGTAAGTCTGCGAAGTGGTGTAATTGTTAGCGACATGAACAAGAAAACGAGCGATAGAATGCCCGTGATGTGTATTGCTTGATTGACAGCGTGCGCACCCAGTTGTTGGTAAAATGCATCCCATCCGAGAAAAAGCAATGGAATACATCCGTTTGAAAGCAAAAAAAAACGATAAACTCTGGTGTCTTGCATGGTATGGCGCCCAAGTGCACGGCTCAGAAATAAAATCCCAAATTCATGCCATCGTACATCGAAGCGACTTGTTCTCCGTAGCCATTAAACATTAAAGTCTCTCGCCGACCGGTTTCGCCAATGCGCAATTCTGTAGCCTGACTCCATCGCGGGTGATCGACGGACGGATTTACATTTGCGTAAAATCCATACTCGTCGGACGCATAGCGATTCCAACTTGTTGGAGGCTCCCCTGCCGTCAAAGTGACTTTGACAATCGACTTAATACCTTTGAAGCCGTACTTCCACGGTACAACCAGGCGAATGGGAGCGCCATCCTGAGGAGGAAGTTCCTTGCCGTAAAGTCCCATCGCCAAAAGTGTTAGCGGGTTCATGGCTTCGTCAATTCTCAACCCTTCAACGTATGGCCAGTCGAGTACTTTGGATTTTTGTCCCGGCATTCGGTTGGGATCAAACAAGGTCTCGAAGGCGACGTACTTTGCGTCTGCCGTGGGCTGAACGACTTCGAGTAATCGCGAGAGAGGAAAACCAGCCCAGGGAATTACCATGGACCATGCTTCGACACACCGCATCCGATAAACCCGCTCTTCCAACGGACTGATTGCACGTAGATCAGCCAAACTGAAGGCCCTCGGGTTCTGAACCAAACCGCCCACATGCAGATTCCAATCGTCAGTTGCAAAGTTCATCGCCGCTTTCGCAACAGCTTCTTTGGTTGTGGTGAACTCGTAGAAGTTGTTGTAGGTCAAAATACTGCGTTCGGGTGTTCGCTTGTCATCAACGAGAAAGCCACGCGCAATCCGCTCGGCGTCGCTCAACTCAGCCGGCGCGAGTTCGCTCAGCGGCGCCGTCTCCGCCATTGGCGTCGACGTGGGGTTGAACCAGCGATAGGTCGCCGACGTTGACAGGGTGGTTCCCGCCGCGATCGCGGTTTTGATGATCTTGCGGCGGTTGAAATACAGCTGGGGAGGTGTTATGTGTTCGCTGACTGAATTGGACATCTTGCTATCAAATCATTATTTAAGGGACGCAATGGTTGCGTCGTCGATCGCCGACCACGCGCAATTCTGGGAGTGTCGATCGACGAAAACGTGGCATTTTGTTGGTATTGAGGATGTTGAATCACGATCCAAGTCGGGAGCTGACATTGTGTCCAAGTGAAGCCGAAAGCATTGGCTTGGTCGATT
>JBGTCJ010000202.1:0-22773 GCA_041748895.1 Pirellulaceae bacterium | reverse complement strand
GCGATGGAGGTCGAGCCCGATGCGTCGTTGATCGATGGTTTGGACGGGCTAGACGTTTACCGCGTCGAACACACCGACGCACCCGCAGATTTCGAGTCCGATTTGTTCAAGGATCTCGGTTTCGAGTCCGCCGAGGAGGATGCTCCGCCACCCTTGCTCAACCAGTGGGCGATCGCGGTGGTCGAGGTTGCCGGCGCTGATCACGGTTATCTGGTTTTCTCGTCTCACCCTGAACTGCTGATCGAGACGGCCAAGAGGATGCGGGACGGGTCCGAAGGCGGCTTGGGGTCGGTGCCAGAAATCGCCGATGTTGAGCAGCGGTTGAACGACCTGGACGGCGATCAGCGGGCGATGTTGAGGCTCGTGAGGACCCAGTTGTCTTTGCGAATCAAGTACTCGTTGCTGCGTGAGGGGACGCTTCGTGAAAGCGACTCATTGTTGGCCGGATTGTTTCGCCGCATCGCTGAGAATACGGGCGATGACGGGGACGACCCTCTGGGCGCCAAATTGCTGCCGCCATTCGATGCGGTGAAGGAGTACTTCCGTCCGGCAGGGGCTTTCATGCGGACCATCGACGACGGATGGACCCTCGATGGCTTCCTGATGAAGTGACCGAGCCTGCGAACGCACCGCTTAGGCAAGGATCCCCTGGATCACCTGCGCCCCTTCGACCCCGGTGAGCTTGGCATCGAGCCCCTGGAATTTGAAGGAGAACGCATCGTGCTCGATGCCGAGTTGATGTAGCATCGTGGCATGTAGGTCGTGCACCGTGGTGACGTTCTCGATCGCCGAATAACCGAGGTCATCGGTCGCTCCGTAGACGACGCCGCGTCGGATCCCGGCACCAGCGATCCAGACGGACATCGCTTTGTTGTGATGATCGCGACCGCTGTTACCCTGTGACATTGGCGTGCGGCCAAACTCACCGGCCCAAACCACCAGCGTGTCCTCGAACATTCCCAGCCGTTTCAGATCGGTGATGAGCGCCATGCAGGCACGATCGATCTCTTCGGCTTTGAATGCGATCCCCTCTTTCACGCCGCCGTGATGATCCCAGTCCTTGTGATAGAGCTGGATAAATCGTGTGCCACGTTCGGCCAACCGCCGCGCCAGCAGGCAATTGGAGGCGAACGAACCATCACCTGGTTGGCAGCCATACAGTTCGAGTGTCTCGGCCGTCTCGCTGCTCACATCGACAAGATCGGGGACGCTGGCCTGCATGCGAAATGCCATTTCGTACTGCGCGATCCGCGCCGCAATCTCTGGATCCTGAAGCAGGGAATCGCGTTGTTCGTTCAATCGGTTGATCGCAGCAACGTCGAGGCCCTGGCGATCCCGAGAGATTCCGGGCGGGTTGCTCAGGTACAAAACCGGATCCCCCTGCGAGCGGAGCTGAACGCCCTGGTACTTCGATGGTAAAAAGCCGCTGCTCCACTGTCGCGCCGCGATCGGTTGATTTTGGCCTCCCTTTCCGAGCGAAGTGAGGACGACAAATCCTGGTAGGTCCTGCGATTCGTTGCCCAATCCGTACGTGATCCAAGAACCCATGCTCGGCCGTCCCGCGATCTGCGAACCGGTATTCATGAACATGTGCGCCGGATCGTGGTTGATCGCGTCGGTCGTCATCGAACGGATCAGACAAATGTCATCCATCACCGAGCCGATATGCGGAAATAGCGAACAGATCTCCGTCTGCTGCTCGCCGAACTTGGCGAAAGGGTGCTGAGGCGCGAAGCAGTTCAGCGGTTTCCCCTGCAGCTGTGCGAGCTGTTGGCCCTGTGTCAGGCTCTCCGGCATCGGCTGGCCGTCCATCTCGGCGAGCTTCGGCTTGAAATCGAATGTCTCCAAATGCGAGGGTCCGCCCGCCATCGTCAACCAGATCACTCGCTTGGCTTTCTGCGGTAGGGGCAGGGTTTGCAGAACGCCACGCGAAGAAGCGGCTCGCGACGTCGCGGTGGGCAGCAGAGATGCTAGGGCGACGGCACCCAGTCCCTTCGCCGACGTTCCGAGGAAAGCGCGACGATGAAGCGCCGAGAATCGAGGCTCGCGCGAGGGCTTGGCGAGGTGGGTCATGGGTTGGGGTTCAATTCGAAGAGGTTCAAATGCGAGTGATCGTTTCGTGAAGGTTCAATAGGACGCGGGCCACGTGCGTCCAAGCCGCAAGTTCGGCCGGATCCAAGTGGGGTGGGGCGACCGCGAAACCGACCTGGATGAGCAGCCTGGCGGATTCCGGATCGGCGCGGTAATCGACGAGATGGTCGTTTAGAAGTTCCCTCGCGGTCTTTGACTCATCGGGCGTGGGCGGGCGCTGCAGGACATGCTGCCATGCCCAATCGATTCGCCGTTTGTCGCCGCCGTCGCACTGGGTCAAGATCCGGGCCGCGAACGCGCGAGCGGCTTCGACGTAAGTCGGGTCGTTGAGGAGAACGAGAGCCTGCTGAGGGATGTTCGATCGATTGCGTTCGGCGGCACACTCCTCGCGGCTGGGCGCGTCGAAGGCGAGCATCGATGGGTGCAGAAAACTGCGTTGCCACCAGGTGTAAAGGCCGCGACGGTACTGAGACTCGCCACGATCCGCCTCGTATATCCGGACGGGGAAGTTGAGGTTCTCCCAATAGCCATCGGGTTGATACGGATTGACACTGGGTCCACCGATCTTGGGCACGAGCAATCCCGACACGGCCAGTGCATGATCACGGACCAATTCGGCATCCATGCGAAAAGGAGTTTGCCTGGCGATTTCGCGATTGTACGGGTCGGCAGCCATCAAATCGGGCGTCGCCGAGGAAACCTGTTTGTAAGCGGCACTGCAGACGATCGTACGAACGATGTGCCGCACGTCCCAACCACTATCCATGAACTCACATGCCAACCAGTCGAGCAATGCTGGATTGGGTGGTGGCTCACCCTGAGCCCCGAGGTCGTCAAGCACCTTGCTCAGACCGGTGCCGAAGAACTGCTTCCACAAACGGTTCACCACCGTGCGGGCCGTGAGCGGATTGTCCTTCGACACGAGCCATCGCGCGAGATCGAGCCGAGTGAGCTCCCCCGATTCGGTCTCCATTTGCGGCAGATAATGGGGTAGCGCGGGCGTCATCACCTCGCCGCTTTCGTCCATCCAATCGCCTCTTGGAAGGAGACGAACCGTACGCTTCTTGGGGCTCGTGACCGTTACCAAACACTTGGGAAGCGTCTCATAGAACGCGTCGCGTGCGGATTGTGCTTGGGCCAAAGCCTCCCGCTCGGGTCGCCACAGCTCAGTCGCGTGAGCGAGGAAGTAATCGCGGATGTCGTCGCGATCCTGTGCTTTTCGCGACGTGGATGACTTGGCCAGCGCGGCTGCGGCTTTCTGGGCTTGTTTGACCGCACTGGCCTTGGCTGCCGCGCCCTTTCGCAACTCGGGCAAAACCACGTCGTACCGCTTGAGGTCGGATTCCCACTGCGCTTGCGCGGCATCGAGCTGAGGGCGGAAGGTTTCGAGTGCTTCTTTTGCCTTGTTCAGCTTCGCATCGAGAGCGGCCAACTGCTTTTCTTGATCGGGTTCGACAATTGCCATTCCATCGCCACGAGCTCCGATCGCCGGTTCATCGATGTCGGCAAAGAAAGCACCGAGCGAGAAAAAATCGCGCTGTGTGAACGGATCGAACTTGTGGTCGTGGCACTGGGCGCAACCCGTCGTCTGGCCCATCCAAACCGCGCCCACAGCGCGGACACGGTCGGTAAGCATCCGCTGCTCGTAGTCTTTCGCTTGCGCGCCGCCTTCCTGCGTGGTGAGAAGCAGTCGGTTGAAGGCGGAGCCGATGAGCGAATCCTGATTCGCATCGGGAAGAAGGTCACCAGCGATCTGCTCGATCGTGAAACGGTCGAAGGGCTTGTTGTCACGAAAGCTTTGGATCACCCAATCTCGGTAGGGCCAGACGTTGTGCGGATTGTCGCTGTGATAGCCGATCGTGTCGGCGAAGCGAACCACATCGAGCCAAGGGATCGCCATCCGTTCGGCATGGTGCGGATTGTTGAGCAAGCGTTCGACAAGTTGTTCATAAGCATCGGGCGATTCGTCGCGGACGAACGCGGCCACCTCCTCGGGTGTCGGTGGCAGCCCAACCAAGTCGCTATGGAGGCGACGGATCAATGTGCGACGGTCCGCTTCGGGTGAGGGTTCGAGCCCGATCTCCACGAGTCGCTTTTGGACGAGCACGTCGACGCCATTCTCACCATCCGCAATGGCGGGCTTCACAGGCGCTTCGTATGACCAATGCCGCTGATATTCTCCGCCCTCCGCAACCCAGCGGCGAAGGATTTGCTTTTGGTCCGCGGTGAGCTTCTTGTGTGACGCCGGAGGCGGCATCAAAGAGTCGTCATCTGTCGAAAGGATGCGGGCAACCAACTCGCTTTCATCAGGACTTCCGGGAACCATCGCGCCGCTGCGAAGCACCTCGTCACGCAAATCCAACCGCAAGTCGGCCTGACGATGGTTGGCGTCATTGCCGTGACAGTAGAAGCAGTTGTCCGACAGGATGGGACGAACATCACGATTGAACTGGATGGTTGCCGGAGCCAGAGGCTCGGACCGCGAGTCGGATACAATCAACAGCAAGGCGGCCAGAAATGTCGAAAGCATCCGAAGGTTCATGATATCTAGCCAACCTTCATGGCGTGGGCGACTTGTTCCCGAACGACGCTCAAGACCCGCTGCTGGACATCCCGCAGGTTGCCTTCCTGGAACGCCCCGGCGGCTGCCTTGTGGCCACCTCCGCCAAACATCCGCGCGACTTCGTTGCAGTCCATCGAGCAGCGACTTCGGAAGCTGAGCTTGAATCCGCCACGCATCTGTTCCACAAATATCACGGCAACTTTCGTTCCGTCGACGGTTAGGGTGAGATTGATCGCGTCTTCGGTGTCACTGGGTAGCGCTCCGGTCGCCTCGAAATCTTCCTTGAGGACGTGGGTGTACACCAACGCGCCATCGAGTTCTGACTGGGTTCGAGAGAGGATCAGGCCTCGCAGGCGAAGCCGACCGAGCGTGTCGCGTTCGTAGAGGTCGCTGTAGATTTCCGACGGGATCGCGCCGGCCTCCATCAAACGGGCAATGATGCGATAGGTCGCGGGCGTGACGCTGCTGAATCGAAACCACCCGGTATCGGTCGCGATGGCTGCAAACAAAGGAACGGCGATGGCTCGCGTCAGCGGGACGCGGACCGCATCGGCGGCTTGCACGACGAGATGCCCGGTCGCCTCGGCCAGATAGTCCTTGTACATCCGGGCACCGAGATCGTCCTCACCGACGTGATGATCGACCACCATCTTGTCCGCCCGCGAGCGGCGAATGACGTCGCCCATGTCGCCCAGTTGGGCCCAGGCGCTGGTGTCAAGCACCATGATGCAATCCGCCGTGACACCCTCTGGCTCGACGTGGTCACCCAGGACCTCGATTCTCCCTGCGGGGTCCAGAAATTCCAGTGAGGGCGGTGTCCGGTGCGCGTTGACGATGCGTACCTTCTTGCCGATCGCCCGAAGTACTTCGGCCATTCCCAATTCGCTGCCCAGTGCATCGCAATCGGGACGAATGTGGCTCGTCAGAATGAAGGATTCGTAGTGGCCGATTTGATCGACGAAGGCTTTCCAGTCAACGCTCATGGAGTCGAGTGCTTTAGGCAAAAAAAGGATTCAAAACAGGGCAGGGCGGGGCAGGGCAGAGGAGCGAAGTCAGGCTTCGCGGCTGACCCGTGCAAGCCCGCAAGTATAGACCAAATCCGTTTCTCTAGGCGTTTGGCGGCAGCGCTCGGTCCGCGATCATCCGCCGCGAAGTTTCGATATCGCTGTCCAATTGACTTCGCAATTCCGACGACGATCCGAACGAAATGACGTCACGAACGCGACCAATCCACTCGACTTCCAGCGTTTGGCCGTAGAGGTCGCCCGAGAAATCGATCAGGTGAATCTCCAGCTTGGATTGTTGGTCTTCAAACGTCGGATTGGGACCCACATGGACGGCCGCGGGGTGAGGCGGCGTGATCGGCCCGCGAACCCGGCACGCGTAGACGCCTGGCGCGGGGACAAGGGTATCGATCGCCGACAGGTTGGCGGTCGGAAAACCGAGGGTCCGCCCGCGAGAGGCTCCGGCCACCACCGTCCCGCGAAGCCGATAGGGAGCGGTCAGCAAACGGTTGGCTTCGGCGATGTCACCGCGCTCGATCAACTCGCGGGTCCGAGTGCTACTGATCACCTCGCCATCGATGACCATCGCATCGGCGACTCGGAATGAAATTCTCTGGTCTTTACAAAGCTGCGCGAGCAGCTTGACGTCTCCCGCGCGATCCCGACCAAAGTAGAAATTGGGTCCTTCGACGATCCCCCGGGCTCCCAGTGCGTGAATCAAGATGTCATCAAAAAACTCCCGGGCTGACTTCTTCAGCAGGTCGGAGTCGGTTTTGCAAACGACGACGTGGTCGACACCGCACCGCTGCAGCAACTCGACGCGCCGCTGAATCCAGGTCAACGGAGGGGGCGCCGCATTCGGACGCAGAATCGACGCCGGCGAGGGGTCAAATGTCACCACCACCGAAGGGCAATTCAGGTCGGTGGCAAGGTCGCAGAGCTGGTTGATCAACGCGGCATGACCACGGTGCACGCCGTCGAAATTGCCGATGCTGATGGCACCGCCCCAGGGCAAAGAATCGGACTGGTCGGCTAGATTGAGACGAATCACGGCGGCCGCGGCGGAAAGTAGCGGGACGAGAATGATGGTGCGATTATGGCCGGAAGGCCCGTCGGCGTGCTAGGACGGGTTCGTCGTCACCAGTCGAACTGCGGCAGGAAGATGGGCGAGGATGTCGCTGGCGATCATGCCCGCGTGGCCATGCTGCTCCGCGGCCAGGTCGCCCGCGCTGCCGTGGATCCAGACGCCCAACGACGCCGCCTCGAACGGACTCAGCCGCAACGCAAGAAGGGCCAGAATGATTCCCGTCAACACGTCGCCACTTCCGGCAGTTGCCATGCCGGGGTTACCCGTTGTGTTGAACCAACGCTGTTCGCCGTCGGTGACCAATGTCGCGGCGCCCTTGAGGACCACAATCACTCCCCGCCGACGGGCAAATTCGCTCGCGGAATCGATCTGTTCGTTTCGGTCCGAAAGGCTCGCCCCGGTCAATCGCTGCAATTCGCCAGCATGGGGCGTGAGAATGACGGGGCCGCTGGGACAGTAGGTCAGTGAGCGAGCGATCACATTGATCGCGTCGGCATCGAACACTCGGGGGGTGTTTTCGTACTTGGCCAGACGCTTGACGATCTCCCGGGTCCCGGGGCCGTCTCGCATTCCCGGGCCGACCGCAATTGCATCAAAGGTGTCGATGATCTCGCCAAGGCTCTTCACGGCTTCTGCGGCGAAATAGCCTTGTGGGGTATCAGGGGCACCGATCGTCATCAGACACGGCTCGAACGCCGCGACAGTTTCTAGACAGCGGTCGGGGATCATTGCCGAAACTAATCCGGCACCCGTTCTCAGGGCCGCCATCGCCGATAACGAGATCGAGCCGGCCATTCCCCGCGACCCGCCGATGGCGAGCACGCGACCGAAATCTCCTTTGTGACCATCAACCGGCCTGGTCGGAAGCATTCGGGGAGGAGGTTCATGCATGTCAACCAAGATCCGCGCGCGAGTGGGTTACGGGTTCGGGGCGCCGCTGCTCACTGCGACTCGGTGGAATTCTGCCGCTGGAGATCTCCCTGGGTTGTTGGCAGATTCAACAGATCATCGAGCGCCGAATGACCGGAATCATGGTCGGCGGCCTCGCCGGCGTCCATCGCGGACCCCTGTCGAAGCTGGAGCAACGCTACCGCTGCATGATAGCGCGAGCGTACCGTCGGGCCAGGCCACAGACCGCCGGCCAATACCAGCACACTGAGGGTGACGCCAGCCAAGCGTTCGGCGGGTCGTGCCGCCAACGAGATCGTCGCGACGTGTCGTGTTCCGGTGAAAATGCGGAAATAGGCGCGCAGCACCGCGATTCCATTTAGTGCCGCGGCGATCACGATCATGGTTCCGACCAATGGATACACCTCGACCGTTCCCTCGACCAACAGTTCAACACCGACAAACCCGAGGCTTCCGGGAAACCCGATCGAAGCCAATCCGCTCAACAGGAAAAGCGAGCCGAGTTGAGGCATGTGATCAAACAGGCCGTGATACTCGTCCAACGAGACCCTGCCGATGCGTGCCTCGACTGCACGAAGCGTGAGTGCGAAACCGGCCAATGACATTCCGGTTGCGAGCCAGATGCACAGCGCGCCCGTCATGCCTACCGGATTGGCGATTTCAAGCCCCGCCAACACCAGCGATGAATGACTGATGAACAGGTAGGCGAAGAACCGTCGACCTTCGATTTGCACGAGTGCCATTCCCGCGGCATAGACCGCCGTCGCAAGCGACAAGATCGCGACGGTGTGGAGTGCCCAAACCGGTACCAGGGGAAGGATCAATCGAATCACCATGTAGGCCCCCGTCATCGGGGCGACAAACAGCAGTGCCGTCCCGAATGCCGCTCGCTCGACAAGATCGACAATCCAGCCGTGGCCCGGAAAGATCCCCGCACGAATGACCGACGAGGCGACCAACAACACCGCGGCCCCACTGGCCCATCCGGAAGACTCGTCGACGAGACGAATCACCCACATGCCGATGATCAACAGGACGAGATGCGTGCCAAGATAAATTTCGAACACACGCGTCGAGCGTCCCCGTTGCCTCATTTCGATCCAGGGCGGGATCGTTCCGATCAACAGCAGCACAGTCAGCAGCCACGCAACGGTGCAGCTGAACGTCGCCAGCAGGATGGCCTCGGCAAGCAGAGTCATCCCGAACGAGACACGTACCACCTTTGCCCTCATCGTCGCGGCAATGGTCAGAGTGAAGAGCGTGGCGATCAAGGGCAAAAGTGGCGCGCTCAACTCGTCAATCACAAACAGCTCGTAACCAAGCCATCGGCGAATCAGACTACCGCGGTCCTGAGCCGAAAACGTACCGAGCGTGCCGAAGTCGAGCCACTCGCCCACCGTGAGGCCAAGCGTTAGCAAGCTCACCGCGAGCGCCAATTGCTGCGAGATCCTCCGGTTGCGGACGAAGACGCAGGCACACGCCGCGACCAAAGGCAGCAGGATCGATAATTCGAGCCAAGCGAAATGAAGGTCGCGGATCATGACTCCTGCCCTCCGTCGGACTGTCCTTCTCGGTGGGGAGGATCGCTTCCGCCCAACCAAGCGATCCAACGTCG
The DNA here is from genome assembly GCA_041748895.1 of Pirellulaceae bacterium. Lineage (GTDB taxonomy): Bacteria > Planctomycetota > Planctomycetia > Pirellulales > Pirellulaceae > UBA6163. The sequence goes on along the minus strand of JBGTCJ010000202.1, from coordinate 13,504 downwards.
TTCCCAACGATCCACCGCTGCGAAGGCACTCCACAAAGGTAAAGCGACGCACGCGTCCAAAACGTTGTCGAAGTGGCCCCTCTCGATCGAGAATCGGTAACAGGCTACGCGAAAGGGGGAATTGGGAAGATCGACGGATCGCTCGCGGGGTCGCGCCAGTCGATGGCCCAGGTCATCCTCCAGCCGACGATGATCTCGCAGCAGTGACGGGGCCCGTAGGAGTTGAAGCGTTCGCAGGCAAGCGTGACCGATGATGTGGATCAGCGCGATGTAATGCAGGCCGATCCCAATCTCGATCACGATGATGCTGACCTGCAGTAACGACGCAAACGCCAAGGCACTTTTGATGTCCGTCTGAACGCCTGCTGCCAGGGCCGCAAAAATGGCCGTTGATAACCCAAGAAAAATGACCAGCGATCGCAGCGGTAGCGACTGTTCCAGTAGCGGACTGACTCGCAAGAGAAGGTATGCCCCAAGGTGAACCGATAGGGCGCCGTAGAAAATGGCGCTGGAGGGCGTGGGCCCTTCCATTGCTCGCGGTAGCCAGCCAGAGAAGGGGATCAACGCCGACTTTCCCGCTGCGGCAATCACCAGCAGTACGCCGACAATCCCAGCGTGCGTCGGCGAAATGGAACAATCACTTTCGGGCCAAGGACGCGAGCCCATCATCAAATCCAAATCACCGCCGCCTGTGAGGTGATGCAGCACCAGGGCGGCGAGAAGAAAGGCCCCGTCGGCGAATCGATAAATCGACCATACCCGCAGTCCGTTGCGGGCCGGATTTTCCCGGGTCTGAAAGAACGCGACCAGCAGGGCCGACGACAGACCGACCAGCTCCCAGCCAAAGAACAGCGTCTCAATGGTCCCCGCGACCGACGATACAACCATCCCGAGCATGAAGATCGCGTAAAGCAAGAAAAAGCGAGAATAGCCCTCATCACGATGCAGATAACGAGTCGCAAAAGCACCAATGATCCCACACAGCAACAGGGAAAGGATCACGAAAGGGATCGAGAGTCGATCGAAGAGAAATTTGATGGTGAAGTGAATGTGTTCGTTAGGCAGGCTAACCCAGTGACCGAACTGAAGCGAGAAGTGAACCGAACCGGTCGCGAGCATCAGCGCCAACAACCCAATCGCGGCTGTCACGGCCGCAATCACCAAGATCTGCGTCAACCTCGCGGTGCTGCGCTCGCCGAGGCGATGGCCTGACAGCGCCGATATTGCAAGAGCGGCGACCAAAATCGCTGGCGCCGCAACAACCGTCAGGCCGAGCACTGTCATCGTCATGACGCGACCACTGCAGTGCGGCCGACGGGACGAAGCAAGGCGAACGGGAGGTGGTCGCGTCGACCACCGTACCAGTGGATCGAATCGATCGCGACAGGCAGCTCCCATGACGAGTCCGGCAAGGACTCCTCAAGTTCCAGTGGGATAAAGTCGTCCTTGCTGAAGCGATGGATTTTCCCGGACTCGGGATCGAGCGTCGCTAAGTGGGCCCAGTGATTGCGAATGATCCTCGCGATCAGCGGGTGATTCGACATCACCTTCCGCATCGCATCGGGCGTCGTTTCAATGATGAACAGCAGTCGGACCGGTTCGTGAATGTCAACGCCCTGCCACGGAAGCCCGGGTCGCAGGTCGCTCGCCGCCCCGTCCATCACACCGATCAGTGAGGTGACATTGTGGGGAAGTTTGGTTCCCGAACCCCAACCGCCGGGATCGATCGCCGAGAGTGTGTAGAGCGAATTGATCCCTTGGCAGACTGGCACGACCGCCGCGAGGATTCTGGCCAGGATCTCGCGTTCTCCACGATCGGCCGTGGGATCGTATGACATCAGGAATGCCCGACGATCGAGGAATAACCCGCGGATCCGTGCGCGGCGTCCCACAAAACAGATCGCGTTGGAACCATTGCCATACTCGGGCCGCGTTTGGGCCAAGTCCTCACTGCGATTTTGGACGTGCAGCAACGCTTGATCAGGCGTCAGGTCGAGGGCCGCCGAATCGAAACGTCGACAACGCTCGTGCGCATTCCGCTTGGCTGCCTCGGACAACAAGTCTCGCGCCGCTCGAATCTGCTTGCGTTTACGTGTTGGCAACAGTTCGAGGTCATAGAACATCATCTCCTCGGTTGCCGTGTTGTGCATCGCACCCATGAAATGAGTCTCCTCGGGAATCACCAGGTTGTCGGCGATCAACCGACGACGAACTCGAGGATCATTGAGCATGCCCGCCAACGCCCGTGCGTTGGGGCCACCCGCATTACCGGCACACGCTCCGCAGTGATACGCCGACTCATGCGGGTTGTTGACGCAGCTCGAGCCGTGTCCGAGCAGAATCACCAGCGGTGCGAACGACTTTGTCAGGCCGATGTCTTCGAGCGCCCTTTTGGCGATTTCGATCATCTCATCGAGCGTGAACCCAAATCGTTCATCCTCAGGTCCGGCCGGTTGATCCGCTTCCCGCTCGAGCCGTAATCGGGTCACGGCCGGCGGTGCCACGAACTGCCTCGCCGTGTGGTTCAGGTTGGCCGTTAGCCGCGGCATCAGGATCCGACTGAGCATCGGAATCGTTGCCAACGGTCCGAACAAGGTTGACAGGACCGCACCACCGAGCGAACCTCGTGATTGGGTCTGAAACCCGCGTTGGGCCGATCCGATCCAGCGACGGACTTGCGCGCGAGTTCGCTGCGATTCCTCAAGCGAGTAGACCGCCTCCTCGATCACCCAGTGCGCGGGCTTGATGACAATCGGGCAAAGTGCCGAAAACCCCGCATCTCCCGCTCCACGGTAGTACATCGGCACACCAAAAAACCCGGCCATCCCGAAAGTCTCAACCGTCGGTTCGATCTCCTCCAAGTGTCGCCGCAAAGATTCTTCGCGGGCATCGATGCAACAGACGATCTGCAGCGAATTGGTTTTGGGTACCATCGGACCAGCGCCGGCGCGGACCGACACCGCTCGCATCGCCATCCGCGCCAATTGCCTTTCGAAAGCGGCGTGAAAAATCCTTCGCCGATGGTGGTCAGAGAATGATCGCATCTCCTCCACCCACTCTCGCCACTGGGTCGGCGTCACCTCCGCGATCGCCTTGGGTTGCCAGAGTAGCACCTGAGCGAGCTCAAACAAAAGAAACGCCATCTGCCTCGGTGTGGCCAACGTTGCGGACTCGCCGGATGCGTCGCCGCCCATTTGCCGAGCGGCGACGCCGGTGCGGTCGATGCTCGACGATGCCGAATGTTGTTCGTGAAAGATCGCCAGCAACAGCAATCGAATGGCGAGGTATTCGACGAGCGTGCCGCGCGGAGACGGCTTGGTAAACAGATCGGCGCGTGTTTCGGATTGCCAAATCATGCCGCTGAAGCCGCGGAGGGCGAGCAGTGTCGAACGGATGAAGGTGTCCGTATCCGTGTCCGATACGCCCAGTCGCCGGAGCGATCGGTCGACAAGCTCTAAAGAGGACCAGCCTGCCTCCGAAATTCGATTGATTTCAGCGGCGAGCGATCGCCTCCATCGCGGCGTCACCCAGGATCGCTTTGCGTACAGAAGAAAGAATGCGGCCAAGTACCCACGCTCGACGCCCGGCAATCCGCGCGAGGCATACCCTTGGTCGAGAAAAGCCGAGGTGAATCGGATCAGCAGCTCATCGACTTCCGGGCTCGACGCGGAAGGCAACCCGCGGGAATGACGGGCCGCGGCGGGATGACCGCCGGGAATATCGGGATTCCCCGCATCCATCACGTCCTGAACTCCCGATTCAATCAGTTGCCATGTCAATCGCAAGTAGACGGCCTCCCAGTCGCTGCGCTTCATGGTCCGGATCGCCGAATCGGTCGCGGACCCGAGCTGGGCATTGAGTATCGAGACCGCCCGCGGGTGGCGATCGGCGAGTACCCAGTGGCGGTTGTCGTCGATCGCGCGGTCCTGCTGCGCAGCGGTGACCTCAGGTCGAAAACGCCACAAAGCTTCGGATTCCGACAAGACCCAATCCAGTTCTCGGCGATGGCCGAAGGGAAGTGGATGGACAAGCATTGCGAGCCTTGCTTCGATTCGGGGCGTCAGCCCGCCGACAGTCTCGTTGGCTCGTGTTCCGAGATCTTCGGCGAGTACTGCACGAAGGTCCTTGTCGGTGATCCGCCCCCGCCAAAGCATCTGGCGATACCGATCGTCGTCCAAATAAGGCTGGTTCCCATACAGATCCAGAACTTTTGCCATCACGGCGTCGAAGTGCTCGTGTTCGAGGCCCTGGAGCGGATTGAGAAAGGCGAACTTGGTAATTGGCCCCTGCCTCGGCAGTAATTCTGCCGCGGCGTAGATCCTTCGCTCCAAACGAACGAGGTATTCCGTCATCGATGACGCACCCGACACCCCCGGATCATTTTGCATCGTTCTCAACCCATCATGCAACGAGTCTGGCGATCGCCATCACCGCGTCAATAGCCTGGGTTGGATTTCGGTGTGCGTGTCAGGCGTCAGTGCCGCTCCATCGCGCGCCGGGAATCGGGCCGCGATCTACTCGGCTGCTTCGGACACCGATGGCGCGCGAAGCGTGAGGTAGGCAAACAGGTCGGCGATTTGTTGGTCAGTCAAGTCCGCCAAAAGGTTGTCGGGCATCAGCGACGTGGCTAGCGCCTGCAACGACTCGATCTCGTCGGTGACCACTTCGGAAACTTGATTGTCCTGGCCCTTGATCACGACCTTTTGAGCATCTCGGGAAACGAGCAAACCCGTCAGCACTCGCGCGTCGGTCGTGAGGATCACAAACGCCGTGTACTCCTCGCGGATCGCGAGCGACGGGTCGACAACCGCCGGAATCATGAAGTCGAGGTTGGTCCGCTCGTATCCGGTCAGATCGGGGCCCACGTCGCCGCCCCTGCCGAACATCCGGTGGCAATTCCCGCATTTCGCGGTATAGATTGGCTCACCCCGCGTGGGATCGCCACTTGTCGCTCGAAGTACCGTCTTGACCCGTTCGATCTGTGGTCCGGAATCGTTGGACCCACTCCGGACCGATCCCCAGATCTTGGCGATTCGGGCCCGTAGCGCAGGGTCGTCGTGCAGATTCATCTGTTGAAGAACATCGGTAGGAATGTCCTGCGATTTGAGCCGCCAGCTCTCGACCTCGTGGATCAGGTCGTTTGCCCAATTGGCCCGACTGCTCAGCACTCGCAATGCTGTGTGACGCACCCCATGCTGATCGGCGAGCGAACTGTGGAGCTGTTGGCAAATCGCACGTCCGATCGAATCGTTGTCGAAACGTTGAAGTGCCGTCAAAGCGACCCGCTGCATTGCCGGTTGACCAACGTCGCGAAGCGAGTTCAACATCACGTCGACCGCGGCGGAGTGTTTTCCATCGCCAAGCGCCCCGATCCATTGGACTTTCATCGCGGTCGTCGATTCCGATTGTTTGATCCGCGCGATCGCTTCCGCAATCGCCTCTTCTTCGCCGGCACGGAGCCGAACCATCAAGTCACTGCCATCGCGACGCACGTGGTGCTGCTTGAGTTTCGACGCCAGGTCTTCCGGTAGATTCGCGATCGACCGACCAGCGACCGCCTCGTCCATCGCATCCATAAGGATGGTTTCGAGTTCGTCATCGAGCGCGAGCCGAAGGACCTGTCGACAGGCTTGCCAGTCCTTGAACTGCGGCGACTCGATCGACCGCCGCATCAAACGCGGCAGGATGCTCCGGCGACCGACCGGCGCCCGGATCGTCTCGGCGCGGGAGAGCATCGAGATCACGTCGTCCAACCGTGATTCACCATGCGCCTCAATCGCCCACCAGAGCATCAAAGGCTGATGCGTGTCTTCGGCATCCTCGGCACGCCTGAGAAGCGGCTCGAGGATGGCCAGTCCCACGTTCGTTGGGAGCCTTTTCGCGGTGGCCGATAATTGACTGCGGACATCGATGTCGGATTCAGCCATCGCCATGCGGACTAGCGCCTCCGATTCTCGGGGCGAGACCTGACGTCGATCACCCAACAAGCGACTCGTCCAACGACGCACGTGCGGGTTGGGGTGGCGACACAGATCAACCGCGAGGTCTTCATTGAGCGAGTCCATCGCGCTCAAGGCCCAAAGGGCCTCGAGGCATCGTGGGTCCGTGGGACTCCTCGCGATCTCGCCGAGCGGACCCGCCGCGTCGGGATCGGCCCTCCACCCAAGCACTCGCGCCGATGCTTGGCGAAAGAAGGTGTTGGGATGGTCGAGCAATCGGATCAGTTGATCGGTGGTCAGCTGAAACAGATCAAACCGCGTGCGGCTGGGAAGGAAATCCTTGAACCGATCGTCGGTTTCACGACCGAGTCCTTTTTCTTGCGACGCTAGGCGATAGATTCGCCCACTCGATTTGTGCCAATCATCGCGGGGGTCGACATGGGTCAATCGGCTGTCGTACCAATCGGCAAAGTAAATCGCACCATCGGGACCGACCTTCACGTCGACCGGACGGAACCAACGCTCGTCGGTTTCGACGAGCGGAGAAAGGTCGTCGGTTTGAAAACTGCTCCCATCGCGGCTCAATCGACTCACCCACACCCGATTGTGCAGCGCGTTTGCGGCAATGATGGTGCCGTGGTACCGCTGAGGCAGATGATCGGCTTCGTAGATGGCAAACGCTTGCGCGAACCGGTCAGCGTCGCCGCTGGATCGCATGTGACGAAAGTAGCCATAGGCGAACGGGTTGGTAAGCGGGCCATGCTTGCCCCAATTCTTTTCGCCATAGCTGCCCTGCGGGTAATACATACCCCGGGTCTTGCCATTGTTGGTGCCCGAAAAGACTCGCCCGACCGAATCGATCTCCACGCTGAACGTGTTCCCACCACCCTCGGCATAAATCTCGAATTGCTTGCGGCGCGGATGGTACCGCCAGATGCACTGCCCCTCGAAATCCGTCACGTTCCCCGATCGATCACGAACCCGACCGGTCGTCGTGCTGCCGTTGGCGCCGTAAAGCCATGCGTCAGGGCCCCATCGCAAACTGTTGGCCACGGCGTGGGTGTCCTCGATTCCAAACCCGGAAAGATGAACCTCAGGGTCGCGATCGGGAACGTCGTCGTGGTCGGCGTCGGGGTAGTACAGCAGGTAAGGCGGATTGAGTACCCACCATCCTTCCGCATCGGCAACGGCGCTGGTCGCAATGTTCAAATCGCCGAGCAGCGTCTTTTGTTGTTCGTACCGACCGTCGCCCTCTGAATCACTCAGCAGTGTGATCCGGTCGGCGCCGCGAAAATGGTGAGGCGGTGGCGGCGGTACCTTGTCAAAAACCGCTCGAAGGTATTGGTCGTAGTGTGTGACCTTCAAGCCGGCGGGAACGGGGTACTGCCGATACTCCACGACCCAAATCCGCCCGCGCTCGTCGAAACTGAGAAACAGCGGTTGTGCGATGTTGGGCTCGGCGCTGACCGTTTCGATGCGGAGGTCCGCGGGCAAACGGAACGATGCGATCGATTGATCGGGTGTTTGAGGCCGGCTTCCGTCGGCCAACTGGCCGCGACCCAAAAAGTTTCGAATCACATCTGTGACGGCCTCATTCGCGGCTGATTCGATCGGGACGGCATCCTGCGGCGTCGATGGGTCTTGGGCAGGGAGGCTAGCGCACACCAGGAGGGTGCAAGCGATGCACGCGGCAAAGTGAATTTTGCAGTGTGAACGCGTCAATGGCGCGTGTGGCATCAGCCGACTAGCTCGTGCGACCATGAGTTGCAAACGGCGTGCGAACCGCGAAAACGTGTGAATTTTGATGAGCCTTTCGGACCGCGTGAGATAGCAGGGCTGCCGAAGCATCGATTGTATCGGGATTGCTATCGCACAGGAGATTTCCACCTGGACTTTCGATCACAAACGTTGCTAACGTTCGCCCGTCAAGCCGCGGTCATGGTCGACCGCGCTGGTCTATCTCGACGAGGGGGTGATCCCGTGAATGTAAATTTCTTTGAATGGCTGCGAGACGGTGTGCGTCAGAGCGTTTTGCTGGGCGTGAGCGATGCGATCGAGCAAATCGGTACTCCAGCTGACTCGGACGACGTGCACCCCGGTGTGGCGGCTTTCCTGCAAAGCGACAAAACCGAAAAGAAACGGATTCCCGGGGCCGCTGCAACCGGCTCGGGTCGGAAGCGACTGGGTCGATCGCTCAAGGATATCGAGGAAACGTCGCCGGCAAGTTCCTAAACAGGTGTTGGGCGCTCATCGCCGCGGACAAGCCTCGAAGCGGATCAAGGTGGGACCGCCCGGCCGCGACTGGATCGTCAAACGGCCGCCCGCGATCTCGGCTCGAGACTTCATCGTCCGAATGCCAAAACGATCGCTGCTGCGACTCGGATCGAAACCGGCACCATTGTCCTCGATCGTCGTCACCCAATCGGGTCCACCGCCATCGGATCGAATCCAAACTCGATCCGCGTGTCCGTGCGTCAATGCGTTCCGAATCGCCTCCTGGGCGATGCGATAAGCGGGGATGGCGAACGATGGCGGAGGCGGCGTTTTGCAATCGATCGACCACTCGACGGTATCGGAGCCCGGTAGCGATTCGGCAAATACCTCGAGGCACTCCTGCCAACTGAGTAGTTCGAGCTCGGGTGGATGAAGGTGGGATAAGATTTCCCTGCCGGCATCCATCGCCGCCGCGACTAGCGATTGCACCGATTGAAGGTCCTGCTGCCGCGCGGGAACCGGCTCGCTTTCGCGGATCGAGTCCAGCTTCATCCTGGCGGTGAAGAGCAGGGGAAGGATGCGGTCGTGAATTTCCCCCGCAATGGCCATACGCTCTGTTTCGAGCGGATCGGACGATGCATCGCCGGGTTGCATCGACCTAACCGAACCAGCCTTTCTTGTCGAAGCTTTCGATCGCTTTATCTTCCGTTTTCTGGATGTCAAAAAGTTTGTTGAGTTTGGTGATCTTGAAGACCTCCATCACGTTGGTGGAGACCTCGCAAAACTTGAGCTCGACACCCGCCGCCTTGCAAGCCTTGTTGAGCATCACCAATTTGGTGATCATCGCCGACGACATAAAACTCACGCCGCGAAAATTGAGCAACATCTTCTTGTGAATGGCCTGCGGAACGACTTCTTGCAATTCGCGGCCAACCTGCTCGATACGCTGACTGTCGAGAATTTTACCGTCGGTGAAGGAGACGACAATGATTTCGCCTTTGGTTTCCACATTGATGGCGGCCATGCTGTGCGATCTCGGTGAGATAGATGGGGACACTTCTTTTCCCAAAGGTTAGCAAGGCGCGCCTCTGGCCGCAATTCATCACCGCGGCGCGTTGAACGACGCCCGAGCGAAGTGTGGCGGTGCGGTGTGTCGCCGGAGGTCTACGGGGAGGGTGCGGGCCGGGTTGACTCTGCGGGTCAGGGTGGGTTTGGGTGTTTACCCGAAACGGCGACCGCGCGGACGCGCCGCGTCAAAGAAAGTTTCGTTTTTTGGTTGCTCATTTGCATCCGCGCGGCAACGCTTCCCGAGATAGGCCGCTCGACGCTTGGAAGATCGAGCCGCAGTGACGTTCCGCCTCCCGATGGTGGCGATCAAGGATTGAGTCCGGTGGATGGGTTGTCCTCGCTTGGATACGTCAATTCGGATCCGCTGCCACCCCAACCGACAAGGAAGTTTGTCATGTTGATTCGCTCCGCCATTGCGACCTTGTTCGCCGTGAGCCTGCTCGCTCCCGCTTCTGCTCAGTTCGACTACGAGGGGTTCTTGCTCAGCGATGAGCCGAGTGCCGGTTCGAACAGCGGCCTGACGGCCAGTCGCCCGGCGTATGCCGCGACGGTTTGGTCGGCGCCCGCCGTTGAACTGTTGGCGCAGCTCCCCAACGTGGATGCCGCAGAGGGTTCGTTTGACTATCCGGAACCTCTGCTCGACCCGCCGGCGCCGCTCGACGACGCGCCGTCGCCCCCGGCGCCGACCGAGCAGGCCGACGCTATGTTTGGCGTCGACATGGGACCTTCGAATTCACCCTCGGCGTTGCCCGTCGTTCCCGCACCGCGTCTCGGCTCATGCGATTCGGTCTGCCGATGTCAAACAAAGGGCGGGTGTCAGTCGGCGGGTGGGTGTCAATCGATTGGCCGATGCGGCCTATTGGGACGCGGCCAGATGACGGGTCATTGCCAGTCGGCGGGAGATTGCCAGGTTCCTCCCTATCGTCAACCGCTGCTGCCTCCGCCCTACTCGCTGCGGGGCTACTTCAATGCGTCGCCGTGTGAGGCGGATGTGTGGGCGGGCTACGCGTGTGAGGCAGCGGCCAACTGTCGTGAGCATCATCACGTCCATGGTGGCCGGCCGTTGGGACGCCCTGCGGCGGATTGCGGATGCCGTCCGTAACGTGCAGCGGGCGGAAACGTGCTACGGTTCCGCCGAAAAAATTGCAACACGCCGCCAATCGGGTTTCAGACTTTGACCCGTTGGGGCCGATGTAGTTACTACCATGGATTGGGAGGGTGGAACGATCGGTACCATCGTTCCAACGCTTGATGGGCCATGGTGAGGCAGGGAGGGCTTCACCATGGCCCCTCTTCATTTCTGCCCCACACGTTTGTTTCGCGGCGAAACACGTGTGGTGGTCGCTCACGGTGCGGCGCGAGCCCAAGCCACGCGCCTGAATCGATGCGTCAGATCGAGATCCAATCGCTACGAGAACAATGGGTCGATGACGCGGCCGTCGCGGACCAAAGTAATCGGGCGCCCGGTTTCCGTTTGGAACTCGATGTTGTGATCGATTCCAAGGTTGGCATAGAAACTGGCCGCAACGTCATCGGGCGTGATCGCCTCGTTTCGCGGTGCCGACGCCGTGTCGTCACTTTCGCCGATCACCTGGCCACCCTTGACGCCACCACCGGCCATCAGCATGAACATGCATCGTGGGTAATGGTCACGACCACCTTCGGCACTTCGACTGTTGATGGTCGGTGTTCGTCCGAATTCACCGGTCGCCATCACCGCCGTCGACGCGAGTAGACCCCGCTGGTCAAGACCATTGAGAAGGGCGCTCAGCCCGACGTCAAATTTCGGCAGCAAATCGCTGCTGAGGCGAGTGAAGTTGTCTTGGTGCGTGTCCCAGCCTCCGAGCTGGACCGTCACGTATCGCACACCCGACTCAACCAAACGCAACGCCAACAGGCAACTGATGCCGAAATTGTCGGTTCCGAACGGTTTGGTAAAGCTTTCCGGTTCCTGGCTGATGTCGAATGCCTCACGAGTTCGTTTACTGGTGATCATCGAGTAGGCTTGGCTGCCAAATTGATCGAGACCTTCGAGCAGCTGGCGATCGGACTCGGCCTCAGCGAATCGGCGATCGAGTTTGCTGAGGAGCGATTGGCGACGATGAACCTCGTCGATGGTGATGTCGCCCATCGTCAAGCCACGGACCGAATAGGGACGTCCGTATTGAGGCGTCGAGTTGGTCTCGAGCGCGGCGTAGCGAATGCCCAAGAATCCGGGGCCCTGACCGACTCGCGGGATCGCCACGTTGGCGGGAATGTCTTCGTCGGTAGGCATTTGTCTCGAGAGCGTCGAGCCGTAACTCGGATAGGCCAACGAGGGAAGCGGGCGGCTGCCGGTGTTGACATACTCGCGACCCAATTCGTGCGCCGCCAACGTGTGGCTGACACCACGAAGGATCGCATACTTGTCGGCACACCGAGCGAGATTCGGGAGGTGCTCCGAAATCTCGATCCCCGGGACGTTCGTCGGGATCGGGCTAAACTTCCCGCGGATGGTATCGGGTGCCTCTGGTTTCGGGTCAAAGGTATCGAGATGCGATGGTCCCCCAACCAACTCGATGAAGATCGCGCGATCGGCCTTCGCGTTTCGTATTTCTCCGGCGCTTGCTAGCCTGAGGTAGCCGGCGAGCGATAAACCGCCGATGCCGAGGGTTCCCGCGCGAAGCAGGTCTCGTCGCGTCGTGCCATCACATGTTCGATGTCGCGTCATAACCATTTCTCCGAATTGAGGACTAGTGAGTTAGGATGAATTCTTTGGTGTTCAAAAGGGTCCAGGCGAGAGATTTCACGCCGTCGCCGGGGCTATCCGCGTCGAGGATAAATTCCGACGCGATCGCCGCCTCTTCGTCATCGGGCAACCTGGACAGGATCCGTAGGTACGCAGCCTTCACGACCGCAGCGATCGACTCTTGCGATGGGGATTCGCTCGGGATTGCCGTGGCCTCACCCTCGACCGAAGAATCGATGACGGGTTTTTCGTTGAGATTTGGCTTGAGCAACGACCGCAGTTCCTTTTTCGGAAGTCCGTGCTTTTCAAGCTGCTGGTTGGCACGTGCCAGTTCCTGCTTCAACCGGGGCAACATTTGCTTTTGCCTCGCGCCGGGAAGTTTTTGATAGGTTTCGATCCGTTCGCGAATTCTCGCTTCCAACGCCTCGATTTGCTTGGGTGGGACCTCACGCTTGGCCTGATCAACGCCGGACGAACCCGTCAATTGGTGGGTTGAACAGATCTCATCGACCCAGCCATTTCGCTGGCCCAACCTGCGATGCACATCCGTGTCGTTCTGCAGAAAAATCGCCTGCAACAGGTTCGGCTCGTCCGTTCGCTCGCAGTCACAGTTGTTCTCACGGATCGATGCCCCGAAGACTTGTAGTGCAAAATCTTGGGGTCCCTGACGCGTCAGGAGCACCGAGCCCGCGATTGCCAAACCATCGAGCGACGTTCGCGCCCGCTCGGCCTCGGTTTGCCCGGCGGTGACCAGGTAGATCGAGTCGCGTAGTACCTCGGCCGACAGCCGACGGGGGACGTGCCGGCTGAAGTTCTTCGTATCGTGAACGTTACTCGCATTGGCTACACTACTTCGCTGATACGTGTCGCTGCTGAGGATCGTGCGATGCAGCCAACGCAGGTCGTAACCCGAGTCGATGAAGCCATCGGCGAGATAATCGAACAACGCGGCGTTGCTCGGTGGGTTGCCCAAGTTGAGATCATCGGTCGGATTGACGATTCCGACCCCGAAATAATTCTCCCAAACGCGATTGACGATCGCCTTAGCGAAATAGGGGTTGTCACGTTCACGAAGCCAACGCATCAGCTCGGGCCGAGGGTCGCTGCCGAGCGAAATCGATTCGGCACCACCCAGGAGCTTGCCGGAGACAAATGACACGGCTTCTTTCTTCCCCTGCGGCTTGCCCCTGAGCGGTCGGCCCTCGGTCACAAACAGTTCGGGAAACGGGATCGTTTGCCCCTCGCTGACGGCATCCACCATCCGCCGACGAAGCTCGTTATTGGGCAGGCGTTTGGCGCCGGTGACCGACTCGAGCATCTTGTTTCGAGCGGCCGTCGCTTCTTTGGAAACCGCATTGTTTCTGGCTTGAACCGGAGAGAAGAGGACCGCGAAATCGTCGAAATCTTGCTTGCTCCATTGATCGAATGGATGCTTGTGGCACTGGGCGCACTGAATCCGAATGCCGAGGAAGGTGTAGGCAAAGCCAATCGCCCGTTCTTCTGTCGAGCGGAAGTTCGTCCGCGCCCAAAACTGAAACAATCCGGGCCGCTCCGC
>JBGTCJ010000201.1:0-2571 GCA_041748895.1 Pirellulaceae bacterium | reverse complement strand
CTCGACGACATCACCCGCTTGTCGCTCGTTGGCGGCCGCTTGAGCATTCTTGAGTAGATAGCCACATTTGGTGCATCCGGTCCCGAGGACTTGGACTTTGGCGATGTTTGATTCTCCTTAGGATTTCAATGCGCTTGACTCCGAGTGAGTCAATCGACCTAACGCTTGAAGTCCGGTGGGCTGCTCGATCTGCCATGGAATGATCGCGACTCGGGTGGCCTGAACTTCTTTCACTTCGCGTAGGTACTTTTGCTCATGCGATTGACGCTGTTTCATGATCGGATCGGTAAGTGTCAGTCGGCCAAGCACCTGATTGATGATCCACGCGTACGGCTCGATCTCCGCCCGCCGCAAGTCTCGCTGCAGCGCGGCCGCTTCGTGCACCGGCGTCGCTTCGGGGAGCGTGACGATCAACACGCGCGTGAAATCGGGATCGCGTAAACGCGGTAGCAAATTCTCAACTGCCTCCGGCATTTGGCTTGACTGCCGAGTCACTTCGCGGTGGTACGCCAGCGCAGAATCGAGCAAGAGAACCGTGTGGCCAGTGGGAGCCGTATCGAGCACAACAAACTTGTTCGTGCCAGCCGCGACGGCATCCGCGAACGCCCTGAACACGGCGATCTCCTCGGTGCATGGTGACCGGAGATCTTCTTCGAGCAATGCTTTGCCTCGAGCGTCGAGGTTCTTCCCGGCCCGATCCAAAACTTCCGCCGAGTACTTGGCTGTTTCCACTTCGGGATCGATGCGACTGACTGACAAGTTGGGTAACCGCTCGTCATTCATCGTTGCCGCAAGGTGCGCCGCGGGGTCGGTGGTGGAGAGGTGAACTTCGTAGCCACGTTCGGCAATCGCAACGGCCACGGCCGCGGCAACGGTTGTTTTCCCGACGCCACCCTTGCCCGTTGCGAGAATGACGCCGTGACCGGGAGCAACGAGATCATCGATCAGTTCTGAAAGCATCGGCAGCTCATCGACTCGCTCGGTGTCTACTTCGGCCGAGGCCGAGGCAGACGCTGAGTCAACGGCACCCAGCCGCCGAAGAGAATCGATGCCCAGAATTCAATGGGGACTGAGCGGAACGATGGTTTGAGGGAAAGCCTTGAGCGCCGCGGGCATCGCGGCAAGTGCTGCGGCTCCGCGCTGCTGGAGCGCCACCGCATAGGGATCACTCGAGTCACTCGATCGAAACAGACCATTGACAACGAGGTGTTGATTGCGGACGCCCAAGTCTGCAAGCTCGCCACTGGTTCGTGCTGCCTCACGCAGTGCACTGGCTTCCGCACGAGCGACCAACACGAGCGTCGTTACCAATGGATCGCCAAGGGCCTTGACCGATTCCTGATACAGTTTCTGTTGGGCCTGCAAACCGGCAAGAGGCCCGAGGCAACTGGTACCCGTGGTGTTCTGCTCCATGAATCCGTCCCATGCCGATGGGAGTGTGAGCAATCGGAGTGTGTGGCCCGTCGGTGCGGTGTCGAAGATCACATGGTCGAACTCAGCCGTGGCGGCAGGATCGCCAAGCAAACGTGAAAACTCGTCGAAGGCGGCGATTTCAAGTGTGCACGACCCGGAGAATTGCTCTTCCATACTTTTCACCGCCGCATCAGGTAGCAGCCCGCGATAGGGTCCAACCATCCGCTCGCGATATTCGGCCGCCGACTTCTCGGGATCGAGATTCATGGCGAACAGCTTGGGAATTGCAGCAATCGCCGTGGGATGGTTTTCGAGGGCGACGCCCAATACCTCATCGAGATTCGACGCGGGGTCCGTGGATACGAGCAGTACGCTTTTGCCTGCATCAGCGAGTCGCACTGCGGTCGCGCAGGCCACCGACGTTTTGCCGACACCACCTTTACCTGTGAAAAACAGGTTGCGGGTCGGATCATTTACGAATTTCATCATGCAGGCTCTTTGTGAGACCAGAGATTTTGTGGGATGCGTGTGGGGTCAGCAGCAGCCGCTGGTGCCACAGCATCCGCCGTTCGCTTTGGCAACTGGAAGTTCCCGTTTTGCTGGCGATCTATCGACCCAGTCGGAGAGCGTCTCGCGTGACGGATAGACCTTGCGGCTCACGATTTGTCCATCGATGACGACGACTGGTAATGAATCGGTGCCTTCCTCGCTAAGCACTCGATGGATGGACTTGTTTTCAATAAATGCTTGAGGCTGTTGGGCCAGGTTGTATCGTTGGACCTGGTGGCCTTTGCCTCTCAGCCAATCGAGATCGGCAGCAAATTTAGGCAGAACGGGATCAACATCAGGACCACAAACGCCTGTCGAGCAGCACATCGGCTTGTCGTAGACTTGAACCGTTTTCATTGTTTTTTCCTTTGGCTCGGGCAGACCGCTTGTGACCCGAACGGCTCCCGAGGTTGCCGTGGAGGATTGTTTGAGAGCGTGAACGCGCACACTGGCCGCATAGGAATTGGCGTCGAACGACTGGATCACAGAAGCGAGATCGTCGTGCAAAGACTTTTGCAGAGCGTTGATGTCAGTTCCACAGGGGCCACCACCACAGCATCCTTCGTCGCTCGCCAGCGCATAGGCATTCAAGTCAGCGCCCGTGTCCGT
>JBGTCJ010000200.1:0-4517 GCA_041748895.1 Pirellulaceae bacterium | reverse complement strand
CCAGGGAGGGTAATGAAACTTGTGTAGATACCAATGCCGCCCGCGAGACTCCTTCCGCCAGATGTTACCCCGCCATGCGAAGCCTTCTGATCGCGACTTGCGTCGTGTTGGTTTTTATCGCCCGTGACGTTCCGGCACTTGCTCAGGCGATACCCGAGGTAGAACCGCGCTTGATTCAACCCGGGGATTCGATCCGTAACGCCTCGATCGATATCGATCGGACCGAGCTGGACGCTGCAAAAGAACTGCACGTCTATCCTCGCCAAATCTTATTGGATGATCCCCTAAGTCGGCAGCGAATCATTGTCATCGGCAAGGATGCTCAAGGGATGGCCCGTGATTGGACGCGGTCGGCTAGCGCGGTCATAGCCGACCCGTCGATCGCCGAGATTCGCAGTGGAGTCGTCTTTCCGCTCAGCGACGGTACGACGGACTTACTCATCGAAGTGGCGGGTGAAAAGAGGATTTTTCCGATCTCGGTGTCCCATCAATCTGCACAGCGCGGAGTGCACTTTGAGTCGGAAGTTTTGGTGGCGTTGTCGAAACAGGGGTGCAATTCAGGAGCCTGTCATGGATCTCCCACGGGTAAAGGCGGCTTTCGATTGTCGCTGCGTGCTTTTGACCCACCTTTTGATCAGATGACGCTCATCCGCGAAGACTTCGGTCGCCGTGTTAATCCGTTGGAGCCCGATGAGAGCTTGCTATTAAAAAAGCCGCTGATGCAGGTTGGCCATGGCGGTGGAAAACAGCTTTATCCTCACGACGCCGCATACACCATCCTGCATGATTGGATTGCCGGCGGTGCCGAGGCCGACTCGGCGGGAACGCCACGCGTGACACATCTCGAAGTATTTCCCGACCGGAAACAGGTGCTTACGCTTGCCAACGGCACGCAACAACTGGCCGCTACCGCCCACTTTTCCGACGGCAGTTTCCGTGACGTGACTCACCTGGTTGCCTACGAATCATCGGACATCAAAGTGGCCAGTGTAAATGCCGACGGGCTGGTGACGCCGCATCTGCGAGGCGAGGTCGTCATTTTGGTTCGCTTCTTGGAGCATATCGAATCCGTTCCCCTAATGTTTGTCCAAGAACAGCCGGGTTTTTATTGGGATAACTCATCGCCACGAAACTACATCGATGCTTTAGTGCTTAGCAAACTGGAACAAGTGCAGTTTTTGCCCGCCGAAATCTGTAGTGATTCAGAGTTTGTCCGCCGCGTGAATCTGGATGTGTTGGGTATCCTGCCCACCATCGCGGAAACCGAAGCCTTTTTGGCAGATAATTCTGAGAATAAACGGGAACGGCTTATCGATGCGTTACTTGCACGTGAGGAATACGCAAAGTTTTGGGCGCTCAAGTGGGGTGACCTGTTGCGCATCACCAACAAACGACTTGGCGAAGCTGGCGTCCGTGAATACCACCGCTGGTTAGAAGATTCCTTTCATAATAATTTGCCCTACGACCGGTTCGCACGAGAACTCATCACGGCAAGTGGCAGCACGTCGGTCAACCCACCGGCTCACTTTTATGTTACCGCCGGCGACATGGCCGACTGCGTGGAAACGGTCTCGCAAGTCTTCCTGGGTGCCAGATTGCAATGCGCTCAGTGTCACAATCATCCGTTCGAACGCTGGACCCAAGATAATTACTTTGGACTCGGGGCGTTTTTCAATCGCGTTGAACGTCACAAGGTGGAGGACTCCAGTGAAATCTTGATTAACACCTCGAACACCGGCGAGGTCAGGAACCCGCGAACCGACGAGGTGATGCGCCCCTGGTTACCGCAAGTCGGTAGCGTCGAGGTGAATGCGGAAACAGATCGCCGAATTATATTTGCAGACTGGCTTGTTGACCTGCGGAATCCTTATTTTGCCAGGATCGAGGTCAATCGGATTTGGAGTCAGTTTTTTTCCCGCGGAATTGTCGATCCCATCGACGACTTCCGTGATTCCAACCCTCCAAGCAATGCACCTCTACTGGACGCTCTGGCAGTGGATTTCGCCACCAGCGGGTTTGATCGAAAGCGCCTCATTCGAGCGATTTTGAATAGCAACACCTATCAAGCGAGTTGCCAAGCGTCAGATTTTAACTCAGAAGATCGAGCCTATTTTTCCCGCCAAGAACCGCGTCTTTTGAAGGCTGAGCAATTGCTTGACGCCATCAATCAAACGTTGGGATTGTCTGAAGATTTCGATGGTTTACCCAGGGGCACGTTGGCGACACACTTACCCGCGCCCGATATGGTTGAGAATGACTTTCTAAAAAGCTTTGGACAACCTGATCGGGGTACGGTGTGCGCCTGCGAACGGAGTGCAGATTCCAATCTGACGATGGCGATCGAGATGTTCAATGGGACGAGCTTGCATGAGAAGCTGCGGGACGAAAATAGCCGCTTTCGCCGATCCTTGGCTGCCGGACGAGGCCTCCCGGAGGTGATCGGTGATCTATTCCTTGCCGCGGTTTGTCGCCCACCGACCGAGACGGAATTGTCCGCCGCGATCGTCCATTGCAAGCAGAGCGACCAGCTTGCCGTCGGCATGGAAGACATCTGTTGGGCTCTGTTTAACACCGACGAGTTTCTCTTTCAGCATTAGTTCATGAAAATCTTATTGCTAACGTTGTGCAGCCTCGGGATGGTGGCTTTCGATCGCTGTTTGGGTGATGAAAACATCAGCTTTCGCAGTCAAATCGCGCCGATCTTGAGAGACTCCTGTCTGGCGTGTCACAATGCCAAAAAAGCCGAGGGTAGCTATCGCGTCGATAGCTACGCGGAACTCATTAAGCCTGGCGACTCGGACGAACCGCCGGTGGCCACGATCGAAGAGGGGGGCGGTGAGTTTCTGCGTCGGATAACCTGTGACGATGAGTTCGAGCGGATGCCCGCTGATAGCGATCCGTTATCTCCAGAACAAACGGAACTGATCCGGGCTTGGGTTATGGCGGGAAGCCATTTCGACGGCGACGATCCACGCCGTGGACTTTTGCATGTCATCCCACCGGTTAAGCATCAGGATCCGCCGGCCCGCTATCAAATGGCAATCCCCTTGGTCGCCGTCGCAGCTACTCCCGATGGCCAACAGGTTGTCGCCTCGGGTTACCATGAGGTGACGGTTTGGGATCTTCGGGACGGACGACTCGCAAGACGCATACAAAACATCGGACAGCGTGTCTACGCATTGGCCTTTTCCGAGGATGGAGATACCTTGGCGGTCGGCTGTGGACAACCGGGCCGTTACGGCGAGGTCCGCCTGATCGACTTTCATTCCGGAACGCTGCAGGCTGTTGTGGCCCGAGCCGAAGACGTCGTGTTGGATGTAGCCTTTCGCCCGGGATCTGCCGAAATCGCCGTTGCCTCCGCAGACAATCTCATACGCATCGTCGACACCGTGAGCTTGGAAGAAGTTCGAACCCTGTCAAGTCATGCGGATTGGGTTTCATGTGTTTGTTGGGATCATGACGGAAGTCGATTGGCCTCCGCCAGCCGTGATCAATCGGTCAAGGTCTTTGATGCGGATAGTGGTAGCTTAATGACCAGCTATCAAGGGCATCGCGCAGCGGTTCGAGGAGTCACCTTTTTGGCAGACGGCCAGCATCTCGTGTCAATCGGAGCAGATAAAAAGTTGCACCGTTGGAAGTGTGAGGACGCGACCAAAGTGGCCGAGGTAGCTTTGGGAGCCGAAGGGTACAAACCTTTGCGAAGCGAGGCTGATATTTTTGTTCCCATGGCGAACAATCGCCTGTTACGCATTGACATGGATACGAATAAAATAGCCGATCAGTATCAGGGGCACACCGATTGGGTACTTTCGGCAGCGCTCGTTGAATCGGTCAGTCCGAAATCCGCGGCATCCCCATCCTCGGCGACACGACAGTTGGCCAGCGGGGCGTTCAACGGAGAATTGATACTCTGGAATCTTGACGAAGGGACACTTCTCAGAAGCTGGCTGGCGATTCCTTGAATGGTGCCGCTTGCATACTAAGGCGGTTGGGCAATCCAAGATCTTCCGAGAACAGGAATCGTCATCGTGTCGGCTAGGCTCAGTCAGTTTGCCACGTCGCTTACGGTGGAGACGGCGTTTACGGTGTTGGCGATCGCCAAGGCGCTCAAGGCGGCGGGGAAGGACGTGGTCGAACTGGAGATCGGCGACAGTCCGTTCAACAGCACGGCCTCGGCCAAGGCGACGGGCATCGAGGCCATCGAGGCAAACCAGTCGCACTACTGCCCCTCGCCCGGCCTGCCGGAGTTCCGCGAGGCGGCGGCGCGGTTCGTGCGACGGGAGTTCAACATTCCGGCTGAGACGCAGAACATCGTCGTCGGGCCGGGGGCCAAGGTCTTCGAGCAGTTCTTCTGCGAGGCGTTTCTCAATCCCGGCGACGGCGTGCTGGTCTTCAGCCCGTATTTTCCGACGTATATCCCCAACATCGAACGACGCGGCGCGCGGGCGGTGTTGACGCCGCTACGGCAGGCGAACGAATTCCGGCCGGAAGTGGCCGCGATCGAGACGTTCCTCAAC
>JBGTCJ010000199.1:0-9713 GCA_041748895.1 Pirellulaceae bacterium | reverse complement strand
GCGTGAATCCAAGCCGGTCATCATCCGCCGGTTGAGACTTGCAGCCGGTCTGCCCATCGACGACGACGCGGCCCGTTTGCTGGCGATGGAGGAAGTGACTCCGGCCGACGTGCCTACCTGCCTGTCATGCGGGCGATCCTGCGACGTGCAAACGATGGCTGGGG
Source organism: Pirellulaceae bacterium (assembly GCA_041748895.1). Lineage (GTDB taxonomy): Bacteria > Planctomycetota > Planctomycetia > Pirellulales > Pirellulaceae > UBA6163. The sequence continues at coordinate 9,549 of JBGTCJ010000199.1, read as the reverse complement.
ATTGGCATTGCATGGCCTGCGGACCGTCGGGCGATGAGCGGAAGCAGCGGACACTGAGGCTGATGGCAATGCGTGACAGGCTTGCGAAAGCTGAGGCGGAAACCAAATGAACAATTGCACCGGTCTGAAACTTCCCCGCCGGATGCCAGCAGCAGGAACCTATTTCGCCCACATTCACCACACTACCAACAACCCGAAAGAGGGGGTATTTAGGGGCTCTGGGTAGCTTGACGGCGCGAATGGAACTGTCCGGCTGTGCTGGGACCAGCAGCGGATTTCCTTTTAAAGGTGGCTGTTTCTGCGGGAATAGCGTATTTCGCGGGGCTTTGGGGCGGGGTGGGTGATGCATGCGGTCCGTCACTGGGACGGAATCGCTGATTTGTGTTTGTATGGACCAGTTGACGACGCCCACACTCCGATACAGTGAGGGCGTCACGGCTAGGTTTAGCGGCCGAAAGCGGGTTTCCATGACCTGCCCGCCGTGACGTTCTTTACTCATGGATTCAACCTATGGAGTTGATGCGATGGCGAGTTTGCGAAAAGAATCTGACCGGGGCCGCACGGGTTGGCGACTACAGTTTCGTCAAGACGGCCTGCGTCGATCGTTGTGGCTGGGCGACATGTCCAAACGAGCGGCTGACACGGTAGCGAGGCACATCGATGAACTCGCGAGGGCCCATGCCGCGAACACTCAGCCCGAGCCAGACGCTCAGCGTTGGGCGACCGGGCTTAATGGCCGCATCCGCGAAACACTTGAACGATGGGACTTGGTCGATCCCGAACCAAAGCGGAACGATGACGCCGATCGGTTCTTAGGTGCGTTCTGCGATAAATACATCAAGGGGCGGACCGACGTGACCGACGACACCCGCGAAAAGTACGGGCACACCAAACGATATTTGATTGGCATGTTCGGGGAGGATCGGTTGCTAAAGTCGATTACCAAGGCCGACGCGAAGGCTTGGCAACGATGGTTGATGCAGCAACCCACCCGCATCGACAAGAAAGGCAACGTGATTCGGACGATGGCGGAGTCGACCGCATCGAAACTCGTCAAGAACGCCAAGATGATGTTCAATGACGCTGTTGATGCTCGATTGATCGACGAAAGCCCGATGGACGCGATCAAGGGTGGCGATGAGGTGAACCGCGAGCGAGACTACTTCATTGATCGACCGACCACGTCCGTCGTCTTGGAAGCGTGTACCGATCACGAATGGCGATTGATTTTCGCGCTTGCCCGGTTCGGCGGGTTCCGGGTCTGCGAAATTCTCAACGTCGGCTGGTCGGATATTCTGTGGGAACAAAACAAGATCCGCAACGATTCACCCAAAACCGGTTTGCGATTCGTGCCGATCTTCCCTGAGTTGGCCCCGATCCTGGCGGCGGCTTTTGAGGCCGCACCGCCTGGGCAAGTGCGGTGCTTGGAGCGATACGCCCGAAACGCCAACCTGGGCACCACGATGAAGCGAATCATCAAGCTGGCCGGTCTCCAGCCATGGGAAAAGACGTTTCAGAATCTTCGGGCGACACGTCGCACCGAACTTGAGGAATGCTTACCGAATCACGTCGTCAACGCATGGATAGGACACTCGGCAAGGACGGCCGAGAAAAGCTACTTGCAAGTGACGCCGAGTCACTGGGCCATCGGGGCGACGATGGCGACCGGATCGGACACCTCGACCGCCGGCGGTGTCACTGGCGGTGTTGTCCCTGCCGATCAGGGCCCATCTGGCCGCCCTAAGATCTTGGAGCCAAACGAAAAAACCCGCAAAACACTGGGCTTTGCGGGTTCAGGATCGCTCCAGATTGACGATATAGCTCCCCGTGTCGGCCTCGAACACTTTGACCGTTTTGTCACGGCTGGCAGAAACCAGCAACTTGCCGTCGGGTGACCACGCGATCGAGTTGACCCAATCGGCATGATGCTCGATCATCCGTGGTGCCAGATCCGACTCATCCAATGAAAAAACCGCGATCGTGCCGTCGGCACCACAAGTGGCAATCCGCCCGCCATCAGGAGAAAAGGCTGCGGAGAACAGTACGTCTTCGCTCACCATCAGATCGTGCAGCATTTCGCCCGAGCGGCTGTCGAATACCTTGAGTTCGCCCAGGCGGCCGGGTGTGCCGCTGGCGACTGCCAATCTTCTGCCGTCGGGATGAAAGTCGAGTCCGTACACTCGCTCGGCCACGTTTGAAATTCGAGCGATCAACTTCACCGATTCATTCGCGCCGCCGTGCTTTTCGTCCGATCCGCTTTCCTGAATCGCAGTGGCTGGAGCGTCCGGATGATCGTGCGGTAGTAACCAGAGCAAGACCTCGTGGTAACCCGAACTCGCGAGACGCCTGCCCGATGCGTCCGTGGCGAGGGCCGTGATCGGAAACGGCACCGTGTATCGCTTTGGCGGTAATGGCTGGGAAACGCGAGGCATCAGACGGATCAGCGGAGCGCGGTGATCCGCGCCCGCATCAAGTCGCGCACCCAGATCGATCCAGCGCCGTACCAGATCAATCTCACCGTCCGACAATGCATCGGCGTCGTAGGGCATCGAACCGTCTTCGATGAGTTGGACCAAGAGGGAACTCTCGGCGTCGCCCGCGACGATGGCGTGACCGGATTCGCCGACCGATCGAATCGCGTCGTAATTGCTCATGTTGTATCGCCCTTGCGAATTTCGAGCGTTGTGGCATGCGACGCAGCGGTGGTAAAAGATCGGTGCAATGTCATGGGTAAAGGAAACCCACTTTCCTGCACCTCGAAGCTGTGACTCGATCTCTCGTTGGTGCGATTCACGTCGCTGCGTCAACTCCGAGACCTTTGAATCCAAAGAATGAAGGCGCTCATCCAGTTCCGCGTGTTCAGTTCGAACCTGCTTCAACTCCGCCGCGAGAACTTCCCCACGGCGTTCAAGATCCGTTTTGCTCCGTCGAACTTCCAGAATGTCCTCGCGTAGCGACTCCTCTTCACGGCCCAATTCTTCGATTCGATCATCGATCTGCTGGACGACGCCTACCGGGTCATCAGGGGCCGCAAGGACCGTTTGCCGCGTGAGCAACTGGCCTGACAGAATTCCGAAGAGACACAGCACGACCGATCGCCGAAGTGCCGTCGAAAACCACATCATGGGTGCACAACAATTAAACAAGAATCGGGACACGTGACGGATGTCGTATTGTCGATCTGTCGACACATCCTTCGCCGGGAGGCCCCTTCGAGGATAATAAAGGACGCACTCCAATCAGGCGATGACGTCGGTCACCGGGTTACCAGCAATCACGAGCGGCCGGTTGCCTCGATCGTAGACTTCGGTTTGTGGGTCAATTCCAAGCAAGGTGTACATCGTCGCGGCCAGGTCTTCCGGTCGAACCGGGTGCTTGTCGGGAAACATGCCATTTGCGTCCGATGCCCCATGAACGTATCCGCGTTTGACACCGCCGCCGGCGAGCAGCGCTGTGTAACACTGGGGCCAATGGTCCCGGCTGATGTTCTTGTTGATTTTTGGCGTGCGGCCAAACTCGCCCATCCAAAGGACCAACGTTTCGTCCAGCAATCCCCGATCCTCCAAGTCGTCCAAGAGGGTCGGTAGAGTCTGATCGGTCATCGGGTGCTGGTACTTATCAACGATTTGGAACATCCTCGTGTCGTCGAAGCCGTGGGTGTCCCATCCACCTTCGTTGACGCGCCGACCGCCGATCGAGCTGGAGAAGTAAACGGTGACAAACTTCACCCCGGACTCGATCAATCGCCTGGCAAGCAAACACCCCTGGCCATAAGTTGTTCGTCCATAGCGCTGCCGCATCGACTCCGACTCACTCTCGATATCGAAGGCGGCTCGCACCTTGTCCGAGGTCAACATGGCGATCGCTTTTTCGTAATAGTCATCAAAGCCACTCGCTTCGACCGAACGTTCCAGCAGACGAGCCTGTTGGTCAACTAACTGTTGAAGTCCACGTCGCCGCATCATGCGTCCAAGATTCAGATTGTTCGGCAATGTCAATTCCGGCAACTGAAAGCCGCCGGCATTGGGGTCGTTCTTAAAAAAGAATGGATCGTGCCGTTTGCCCAGAAAGCTCGCGTGTTGGCCGGGCGTGACCGACCCGTCGGCGATTGTGTATGGGTACGATACGAAGGTAGGCATCTCGCCGCGATTGGGCGATATCGCATCGACCACCGATCCATAGCCTGGCCAGAGGTCAAGCGAATCACGAAGCCTCTGATCATCGCTCGGCGGCGCGTGTCCAGTTAATGCGTAGTACCCTGCTGAATTGTGGTTCTTCATCGTATGCGTCATGCTGCGAATCAGCGTGACACGATCCATCCGTTTGGCCATCTCGGGGAAATGCTCGCACACGGGCAGACCCGGGACGACGCTCGAGATCGGCCGAAGGGGACCACGGATTTCCTCCGGGGCATCGGGCTTCATGTCAAACGTATCGAGATGGCTCGGCCCGCCCCACTGAAAAAGGAAAATGACCTGTTTGGCGCGTCCAGAGGGACGATCACTCCGCTCGGCCGCTCTCAACAGCGTGGGAAGGTTGAGTCCCAACATCCCAAGCCCGCCAACGCGCAGCAAATTACGTCGCGAAAGGTCGACAGCTCGATAGTCTTGAAGAGTGGATACAGCTCTGTTCATGACCATGATTTTCTCGGGCGGGGTTGGCGTGGGCGGTCGAGGCTCAAGGCTACGCGGAGGATCGGCGTCACACGGGTGAACCGATCAATTGCGGAATATCAGTTCTTTGGCATTCAATAACGCCCACGTCAAATCCTCCAACGCTCCCCTGACGTCCCCTGTCTCCGAAATCAACTGCGATACCGCGGCGATCTCAAGGTCCGTCGGTGGACGCGTCAATGCGGTCCAAAAGAGTGTTTCGATCGTCGTTCGGACGTCATCCGAAGCGGCCAATAGCCTTCCGATGCGGTTTTCGGAGTCCAGCAGTCGCTGATTGAGGCTTTGACCGCCGACCAAGCTCAAGGCTTGCCCGAGCGTTGGCGCCTCGCTCCGTTCACACTCGCAGGCAAGCAAACGCTCCGGTTTACCGAACTGCTTCAAGAAAACGTCTCCATCGCTGAGCTTGCGCCGCACCCTCTCCACACCCGCTATTTCCCCGGCACGGGTCCCAGCGGAATATCCCTCAAAGCCGGCAGACAAACCCAATACTTGGGACTGGGCGTCCAATATTTGCTCCGCCGTCATCCGCCGCACCACCGCGCGGGCAAAATGTTGTTCGTCGTATTGCTCGTCCGTACCCAACTGTGTGGAATCGAGTTCGGAGGACAATTGGTAGGTTCGTGAGAGCACGATCGTTCGCACGAGATGCTTGAGACTGAATGCATTATTGGCCAGCTCATCCGCCAATCTCGCGAGAAGTGCTGGGTGCGAGGCAGGATTGGTCAATCGCAAATCATCAACGGGCTCGACCAGCCCGCGGCCCATCAAGTGGTACCAGACGCGATTGGCCTGGGCTTCGACAAATAGGCGATTCTCGGGCCGAGTCATCCAGGTTGCGAGTTGCGTCAACCGATCGCCCTCGATCGGCTGATCACTTCCGAGAAACTTGGGTGACGCGGACTCTCCGGTTCTCGCGTTCTTGACCTCGCCTTCATCCTTGACCTGGATGATCTGATCACCCACAAACTCATGTTTGTCCAAACGGTCGCGGCGCTCGTTGGCGACGATTTCGTAATCGATCCCTGCAAACACGCTCGACCACTGGTAGTACTCATCCTGCGACCAGTGATCAAACGGATGATTGTGGCATTTGGCGCACTGCAACCGCACACCCAAAAAAACTTGTGCGGTCGTCTCGGCTCGGACGAACGGTTCGCGATGCGCCCGCCAATAATTAGCTGGAGGATTTTCATAGGTACTTCCCCGAGAGGCGATCAGTTCCCGCACGAACTCATCGATCGAAACATCCTCGGCAAAGTTTTTTCTCATCCAGCCGTGCAACCGCTCGACCCCCGTCGCGTCGAGTGTCTTTTCTTCATTTCTGACCAAGTCCGACCACTTCAAAGCCCACATGTCGGCGAACTCGGGGCGGGACAACAAAACATCGACCAGACGTTCTCGTTTGAGCGGCGACGGATCGGCGATGAACGCGCGAGCCTCATCCGCAGTCGGCAACACGCCGAGCAGGTCAAGCGAAACGCGACGCAAAAACACGTAGTCGTCCGAGAGTTCCGCCGGATTGAGCTTGAGTTGCTTCAAACGATCAAAAACATAATTGTCAACAAAATTGTGAGCCGGGGGATCACTCCACACGAATCGTTTCGCAAGCGTGCGGCACGCTACGCGAACTGGTAGTTGTCCATTCAGGTATCGAACCAACACGGTGACTGAACCCGGGTAGTCGAACTCGACAACGCCTTCGGCCGTGACATGGACCAAAGGGTCGCTTGGTTCATAGACCGCCATTCGTGTCACATCTTGCCGCGAGCCGTCCGAAAACACGGCGGTCACCGATAGCGCGATTTCTTTTTTGGGAAACCACAAGACGGTGTCCTCAGGCGTGATTTCCAGATGCGATACGACCGGCGCAGCCGGGTCCGGGCGCGGCGATCCTTGCTCGATCCACCCGACCAGTATCTGGTACTCGGGCGACCCGATGCCAAACCGCTTACCACCTTCGTGCGCGACCTGGGCTGTTGCTTTCATCACCGCCAGGCTTTCAGCAGGCGACATAGGGTTCACACGCCTGCCCGCTGCCGCCTTTACCAACTGGCGATAGTCAAACTCGACATCTTGGCCTCGGAGTGAAAGCGAGAAGCCCCCCTTACCGTGGACGTTGCCATGGCATGTTCCGGCATTGCACGAGGCTTTGGACAGAACCGACATCAGGTCACGCTCGAACGTCACCGATCGGGAATGCGCCGAGTCGGAGGCGAAAGTCGGCTCACCGGCAAACGCCAAGCAGATGCACAGCCAAGCGATCGACCGACTCAATCGTCGCACACGTTTCGACGCATCGGGTTGGTCGGCCGTTCTCGGGCAGCCCACCGTCAATCGAAGGCACACCATGAGAAATCCCTTCGTGGCCAAATGTCGCGGAAATGTGGGGAGCGGGTCATGGGCCACCGGCATTTGCGGCACCAAAAGTTCGCGATCACTACACCCAGAGGTTGACGAAAGGTTTAACCAGAGCCTGGGTGCATGAATCGGGGTGGAAGGGCGGGCAATAGGTTGGCAGGGGGGACGCCGCAGCGTTCCACGCGACGGTGATTCAATCGTACCATCCCCTGCACGGGAAGGCTAGCTCCTCGCCGGGTGGGGGTATTCGCCGAAAAAATTTCGTGAACGACTGACAAGATCGGTTGGAACCCAACGAATACCCGCTCGGCCCGCATCCACCGCGCGATAAACTTGATCCTCGGCACTTCCAGCTTCGCTACCCAACACGCCACGCAAATCGAATGTCCGCTGCAGACGCCCACTACCGCGAAGATGACTTTTCCGCCACGGCTTCGCGTGCGGACGAACTGCCGCCGAGCCATCCGATCTTGATTGGGTACTTATTCTGGATACTCGGATTCATCGGTGCTCATCGGTTCTATTTCGGAAAGCCGAAAACCGGGATACTCTGGTTCTTTACCGGTGGCTTGCTGTTGGTCGGCTCGATCGTTGACCTTTTTCTCATCCCAGCCATGGCTGACGAAGCGAACGCCCGCTTTCCCCGAGGACGCATCGACTACGGTGTCGCTTGGCTGCTGCATTTTTTCCTTGGGATTTTTGGCGTCCACCGCTTCTACATGGGAAAAATCATCAGCGGCGTGATTTACCTTTGCACGGGTGCCCTGCTGGGCATCGGATTCGTTTACGACACGCTCACTCTCAATCGCCAGATCGCCGACATAAACCAATTTGATCGTTGGCGCGACGAGTAGGGTTCCCTCGTCGCCTACCTGCGATTCCCTCGCAACAATTCAGCGGGGATCGACATCAGGTCAACCGCGATCTCGGCAACGATCGTCCGACCTTTGGTCAGCCATGCTGACGCGAAGGCCCAGACCGCAATCCACTCCATCCAGAATAGAAAATTGTAACGGTTGACAGAGCGTCGCCATTCCAGGGGGAGCAGAAAGAGATAGAACGCCATAGCCATGGTGCTGAGCAGAATCACGATCCCACTGACGCGGTAGACAAAGTTTCGCTCGGCGATATGGGGCGCAAGTTCGTGCTGGGTGTCCTTGGAACTCGGAAAATGAAACAAGGAATAGGCCGCCAACGTGAGAAAGAAAACGCCGCCGCTCATCGTGTGCACGTAGCCGACCAGCGACCGCTGATAGAGTGGATCGCTGTTTGCATCGAGTGGGAACAATGCCACACCGAGCGCGGAAAAGCAGCCGATGTTGGCGGTCCAATTCTCGATCCAGTCGTAACCCTGGTAGCAGAATAGAAAGATCCCAATGGCGCAAAGCGTTCCGACGAACACGTCTCGCATCTGCGTGTGGTAATAGCTGCTCATGTTGTCCTGAAACTCGATTCCAAACAGGAGCCAACCGCCGGGTCCAAGCAAGACGGGCAAGATGACGCCACACATTCCGATCGCGCGTCGTATTCCATGGAACGAGAGGACGAGAGAATTCGTCCTCGGCGAGAGATCGGTTACCATCGCTCATTGGCCCCCAGCGACGATCTTTCGCAATTCGATCTTGCGAAACCAAACTTTGCTTCCGTGATCCTGCAATTCGATACGGCCGCTCGGATTTTCAAAAAAGCCATCGACGCTGCTGAACTTACTGCGCGCGACCCGCTCGTTCCACGCGTCCGATCCGATTTCGGCGGCGGCGACCTTTTCGCCATTGAGCCAGTGCTCGATTCGGTTGCCTTGGGCAACGATCCGTGAGCTGTTGAACTCGCCGACCGGGTTGAGCCGCTTTTCGGCGTTGGGCTCGAACAGGTCGTAGATCGCCGCCGTGCTGTACCTGGGCTGAGGGTTTTTGGCCACATCGTCGTAGATCTGGTATTCACAACCGAGCCAGCCCGGTTTGCCACGAACGCCTTCCTCATAATATTTCATACGGTATTTGACGCCACTGTTGCCGCCTTCGGCTATTTTCCACTCGAAGCGTAGTTCAAAATCACCGAATTCTTCTTCCGAGTAGATCGGGCCCCCCTTTTCATCGCGCACCAACATTCCGCGATCGACGATCCATCCTTGGGTGACCGACTGCCCATTTTGTGTGGTCCAGCCATCAAGACTACGACCGTCGAATAACGCAACGAAACCTTCATCGGCGCGTTTTCGGTTTCGAAGTGCTTGAGTGGTCGCGGGTTGCTCACCGCCCGCATGGTTGGGGTCAACCGGAGGAACCTTCAATTCCAATCGCAAACGTTCGAGTTCGGCATGGAGCTCCGACCGCACATCGGCATAGGAACGATCCGCGTAGACGTCCTTCAATTCGTTTGGATCACGCTCGCGATCGATCAGCCTCCACTCGTTCAGCTCGGGCTCATAGAAATGGAACAATTTGTACCGGTCGTTGACGACCCCGTAGTGCCTCCGCACGCTGTTGGGGCCCGGAAATTCATAAAAATGATAGTAGAA